>JAGGRX010000042.1 GCA_021159405.1 Candidatus Bipolaricaulota bacterium
CTCCAGGTCCACGATGGCACAGGTGGCCCGGCCTGAGAGCCAGCCACCGCACTCCCCCGGGTTTAGCACCAAAGGTGGGCCCGGCCGCAGGTCCACCTTGTGGGTATGGCCATAGACGATGAGGTCGTACTTGCCGGAGGCGATCAAGGCCTCCAGGGCCCGGGGCTCGTGCATGAGCACGATCTTGCGCCCGGAGAGCTCAAGCTCATGGGGCCCGAAGTGGAGCTCCCCCACCCCGGAGAACCGTTCCCGAAGATAGAGCTTGTCCCCGTCGTTGTTCCCGAACACCCCGATCACCCGCAGTCCCGCCTCTTGGAAGGGCACCGCCACGAACGGCGATACCATGTCCCCGGCGTGCAGCACCAGCTCCACCCCAGCGGACTTAAACTGAAGCAGGGCTTGCCTCAGTTTGGCCAGGTTGTCGTGTGTGTCCGCTACTACCCCGATCAGCATGAGATTAGGTTAACCGAGAACACTGCCTGTGCTCAACTTCCTCACGCCCCAAGCGCCCGGGCTCTTCCCCCCTTCAGGGAGAGGAGCCGTTAACTGTTCCGGGTGGTTATACTCCCAAGGCCATGGCTAAGGCGCAAGTGGCGCTGGTTCGGGCGGAGGATTACGAGTTGACCCGGCTCAAGGGGGCAGTGGAGCGAGCCCTCGATCTCCTGGGCGGCCTGGAGAGATTCGTGCCCAAGGGGGCTAAGGTCTTCGTAAAGGTGAACCTCCTCCCCCCGCCATCGCCCCCCGAACGGGGCATCATCACACATCCGGTCTTTGCCGAGGCTTTTCTTTCGCTCCTCAAAGAGATCACCCCCCACATCGTGGTGGGGGACGACCTCCATGAAGGGCGGAGTTTTGACATAGGGGGCTATCGGGACATCAGCCGGCGGCTGGGCGTGGAGCTTTTGAACCTTCGGGAGCAGGGGTTCGAGGAAGTCGAGGTGGAAGGGGTCATCCTGAAGCGGATTTACATCGCCAGGGCGGTGCGGGAGGCCGATGTGATCGTAAACCTCCCCAAGCTCAAGACCCACGCCCTCACCCTGTTCACGGGGGCGGTGAAGAACTTCTACGGGGTCATCCCAACCGGGCTCCGGACTCAGCTTCACGGAGAGCACCCCAAGCCCGAGGAGTTCGCTCAGGTTTTGGTTGACATCTTCTCGGCGGTAAAGCCGGCCCTCACGGTGATGGATGGGGTGGTGGGGATGGAGGGACCGGGGCCGGCCAATGGGACGCCAAGGAGGGTGGGCCTGGTGATCGCCGGCGGGGATGCCGTGGCCGTGGACGCTGTGGCCCAATCAGCGGTAGGGATCGCCCCCTCCCGGGTGTGGACCACCCGCCATGCCCACGCTCGGGGCTTGGGGATCGGCGATCTTGCGGGGATCGAGGTGTTGGGTGAAGCACTAGCCGCTGTCAGGGTCGAGGACTTCCGGCTTCCGCCTGCCTCCGGGGACCTTATGGGTAGGTTCCCACCGGGCATCACCCGCTGGGCCACTCGGCATCTCCAAGCGAGGCCAGTGGTGGTGCGGGGGCGTTGTGTGGCCTGCGGCGCCTGCGTGCGGGCCTGTCCCACCGGCGCCGCCCGCCTCCGGGATGGAAAGGCTTGGATCGACCCCCGTAAATGCATCCGGTGCATGTGCTGCCACGAGGCTTGCCGCTATGGGGCCATCGACCTCCGATTGGATCCCCTCGGACGGCTGTTTCGCGTCGCAGAAGCCTGGGCCTTCCGCGACCGCACCCACCGGACCAGGCAAAGGGCAGGAGGAAAAGGACAGGACACATCGTCGAACCCCGGCCGCCCGCTTGACAAGCGGTAAATCTCCTCTGCCCTGCACAGTTGAGAGGCGAGCAGGGGTGGAAGAAACTGGCCTGGATTATGTTTCGTGCAAAGGAGGATGGGTGAAGAGCATCGATGATGGACGCAATTGGCTCAAGGCGGAGGAATGGAGCAGGGAACTGGAGACGGATCAGAGGAAGGGGCTTCCCCACCCGCCTTTACAGAAACCTGTGCCCGAGGGGGCGGAGCTGATCGAGCTGGTCTCGCCGGAGAAGATCGCGCTTGGGGAGATGCCGCTGCGGGAGGCCATCGCCCGGCGCCGCAGCCGGCGCAGGTTTTCCCCTGATCCCCTTACCCTGGAGGAGCTCTCCTTCCTCCTTTGGGCCACCCAAGGGGTACACCGGGTGGTCCGAGACGGCGTGGCTACCTTGAGGACCGTCCCCTCGGCCGGGGCCCGCCACCCTTTCGAAACCTACCTTTCCGTGCACCGGGTGGTGGAGCTGGTGCCGGGGTTGTACCGCTATCTCCCTCTGAACCACAGGCTCGTCCGGCTTAGGGAGGATCCAGGCCTTCCTGAAAAGATCGTGGACGCCGCCCTAGGGCAAAAGTTCGTGGGTGAGGCGGCGGTCGTGTTCATCTGGGCAGCGGTCCCCTACCGCACCGAATGGCGCTACTCGATCCGCTCCCACAAGGTGATCGCCATCGACGCCGGCCACATCTGCCAGAACCTCTACCTGGCTGCCGAGGCCATCGGGGCGGGGACCTGCGCCGTGGGCGCCTATTCCCAGGCCGCGATGGACGGTCTGCTCGGGGTCGATGGGGAGGAGGAGTTCACCGTTTACCTTGCCCCGGTGGGCAAGCTCCCCTAGCCCATCCACCGGGCTCTGTTGTAGCCGCGCGAGGAGGAAAACTGAGCCTGCTGGAAGCGGTTCAGTCAAGCGCCCAGGAGTTCCGCCTCCAGGAAATCGGCCACGAGTTCCGGATCCCGGGGCAGCACCGGGACCCCATCGGGGAGCCGGGGCGACCGATCGGTGACCACGGCGAGCACCGGGATCCGTCCAGCCAGCGGCTCCCCACTCCGGTGGATCTCGATCTTGGGGAACTTTGAGTCCTTGAAGCCCTCCAGGAGCACGAGGTCAAGGTCGGAAAAGTACTCCTCGATGTACTCCTCCACAGGAACCCCGACGTGGTCCCAGAACAGGGCCGCGTGCCGTTCGGAATAAAGCAGTACCCTCGTCGCCCCGGCCTTGCGATGGAAGTAGGTGTCCTTTCCTGGAACGTCCGGCTCGACCTCCGGGCTTACATGTTTGGCCGTGCCCACCCGGTATCCTCGAGCGATGAGAACAGGGATCAGTGCCCGCAGGAACGCGGTCTTCCCCGCTCCCTTATGGCCGATGAACGCCACGATCTTCATGGCCGTGATCCGTTATCCGTAAACCGTAACCAGCCGTACATTTACCCCTGCCGTGGGAGTCGACCCGCCAGGTCATCAAGGCCAAGCTGGCGCAGGCGTTCGTCGGTGGGGCCAAGCTCGTCCCAGCCCCGCAGCCGGTAGTACTCCTCGATCTCGGCCCTGAGTTCCTCCGGATCGATGGGCTGCCCAGCCGACGCCCCCTTAGGAAGGGGCTCATGGAACCTCCGGGGCAGACCGTCGTGCTGTTTTCGGTAGCCCACAAGCCCTGAGTAAAGCCTGAGCAGGGCGAAATTGCGCTCCCCGATCTCGAGCATCCCCTCGGGGGAGATCTCAAGGCCGGTGGCATAGCGGAGGAGTTCTCGGATCTGGGGGTAGTTGTAGTGGGGGCCGGTCATGTTGGTAGTAAAAGCGCACATTACAAGGGAATTCGTGAACGAGCGCAGGTTCTCGTAGAGGATCGCAAGTTTAGCCTTCCCCCGGAGGGCGAACCTATCCACCCCCTGGTTGACCCCCAGCTCTGGGGTAGGGGCATCCCCCTCCAGCATAGTGTCGTGCATCCCTTCCATGTGATTTGCCCCTCGGGGGGTGATGGCGTAGGAGAGGGAAAGACCTTGTTTCCCCCGGGGTTCGTGCATGGGGACCTCCACCCCCTTTATGGTCATCACGAAGTCAAGCCCCCGCTCCTTGGCCCAAGGCTCAAGCCCTTTTTCGGCGATCTCCCCGGCCAGGCCCTCCTTGCGGGCCAACCTTTCCACCCAGGCCACGATGGCCGCAGGATCCCCCCAAGGCACTCGTTCCTCGATCAGGCCCTGCTCGGAGGCCTCCATCAGGGTGGCGATCGCCACTCCGGCGGAGATGGTGTCAAGGCCGTAGGCGTTACAGAGCTGGTTGGCGTAAGCGATGGCGGACAGGTCCGAGCACCTACATAGGGAGCCGAAGGCGGCCAAGGTCTCGTACTCCGGCCCTCCGTACTCGGGGAGCACCGGCCGCCCGTTGAATTCGGTCTTCACCACCCGCTTGCAGCGGATGGGGCAGCCGGCGCAGGTGTCCCGGTCCACCAGGATGGTCTCGGCCAGCCGCTCCCCGCCGATGTCCTCGGCCTCCTCGAACACTCCCTCACGAAAATTCTCCGTGGGCAGGATCCCCATCTCCGAGAGCCAGGTGAGCCCCCGGGCGGTGCCGTACTTCCCAAGCCGGACCGCTTCCGGGTTGGAAAGGAGGTCCTTGGCGAAATCAGCGCGCGCACGGGCGAACCCCTCCGGGTCTGCCAGGGGCTTTTCGGTGTGGCCTTTCACGGCGATGGCCTTGAGCCGCTTTGCCCCCATCACCGCCCCCAGGCCGGGTCTTCCGGCAGCCCGGGTGCGGTCGTGGATGATGCAGGCCATGCGCACCAGGTTCTCCCCGGCAGGGCCAATCGCGGCCACCCGTACCCCGGGATGGCGCTTCTTAAGGGCTTCCTCCGTCTCGCCGGTGGTCTTCCCCCACAGCTCGGCGGCCTCATGAAGCTCGGCCTTCCCCTCATGGAGCAGGAGGTAAACGGGTCGGTCAGCCTGCCCCCGCACGATGATCCCATCGTAGCCGGACCGACCCAGCTCATGTCCGAAGTAGCCGCCGGCGTAGGAGTCGGAGATGGAGTTCGTCTTGGGGGATTTTCCGGCCACCACGTGCCGCCCCGCCCCGGCCAGCCCCGTCCCCTGGAAGGGCCCGGTGGCGAAGATGAGGGCGTTTTCGGGCCCCAGGGGATCGGCCTCGGGCGGGACGAGGTCCAAAAGCAGCCTGGCCGCGATCCCCCGTCCCCCCAGGTGAAGCTCGTACCACCGGGGCGGGATCTCCCGCTCCCTCACTTCTCCCTGGGTGAGGTCCACCTCCAGGTACCGCCCCCAGATTCCCTGCACCGGTGCCTCCTTTCCAAGGGCATTCTAGCCAGAAGGTGCGGGAAGCGAAAGCTCCGAGCTCCCTGTTTTCCTAAGGCGAGAGGGGTTTCCCGCCCGCGTACACCCTCACCTCTGACACGGTGGGGAACTGGCGCAGCGTCGCCTCGACCTGGCGGGCCGCGAGGGCCCGAAGCTCGGGGGCGAGTTCCGAGAGCTCTCGTCCTAGCCGCACCTCCGCTACGCCCCCGGAGATGGAGATCTCCGAGAGCTCTGTCCCCTGGGGCAGGGCGGACCAATAGCCCCGGGCACGCTCCCGCCACGTGGGCCCGGAAAGGAGGAGCTTCAGGGCCTGGGTCGCCACGGCCGACGTCCGCGGCACCCGGCGGATCAAGGGAAACGGCTCCCCTTTGGGGTCGAGGAAGTAGATCTTCACCCAGGAGTAGGGGACTGCGGCGAAGTGCACGGTCTGGGAGGCGAACACGATGTGATCCAGCCCCACCACCGGCAGGAAGACCTCCACCCGCCCCTGGGGACTGGCGGGGAGGTCGTAGTAGAGTTCAGTTTCCGCACGGCCGTCTTTGGCCGCTGCCTCATCCTCCACGAGCACTCGCCCATAGGAGTCGAGGATCCGCAGGCCCACGTGTGCCCCATCGGGAAGCCCTTGCAAGACAACACGTGCCGGAAGCCCTACTTCTGCCCCCGGGGCCGGGGTCACGAACTTGGGGTGTGGCAAAGGCCCCTGAGGTGAAAGCAAGGCCACGAGGAGGACTGCTCCCAGGGCAAGGACCCAAGGCCAAGGTTCCCCGGTCACCTCTCCCCCTCGGCCGCCAGGCGAAGGAGCCGGTCCTCCAGCCTGTGAAGGAGCCGGTCCACATCCTCGTACTTGCTGGTGGCGTTCCTAAGGTGTGTGCCCAGGGTGCGGAAGTCCTTCTCGATGCCGTCGAGCTCCCCTTGGAGCTCGCGCAGCTCTCCAAGCACGTGCTGGACGTTCCGCGTCAGCGCCAGCCCCCGTAGCCCCAGGGCCACGGACTGGAGGTAGGCGTAGAACGTGTTGGGGGAGCAGGGAACCACCCGGCGTGACCAGGCGTACTCCACGAACCCTTCTTCCGCGCCCTCGTCCGGGGTGATGAGCTCCAGGAACACCCCCTCGGCGGGGATGTACATGAGGGCAAAATCACTCGTCCCCTCCGCCGGACGGATGTATTTTTCGGCGATCGCGTCCACGTGCTTTTTCGCGTCCCGTAGCAGCGCCCGCTTGTGCTTTTTTCTCTCCTCCGGGGTCTTGGCGGAAAGGAGCCGCTGAAAGCCCTCCAGGGGGAACTTGGCGTCCACCGGGATGGTCATCCCCTCGAGGAAGATGGCCGCATCCACCCGCTCTCCGCCTTTGAAGGCGTACTGGAGGGCAAACCGCTCTTGGGGGAGTACCTGGGCGAGGAGCTCTGAGAGCAGCCATTCCCCCAGGCCCCCGCGGGCCTTGGGCGCCCGGAGGATGTCCTGGAGGGTGGCGATGTCCTGGGCGAGCTCAGCGATGCGCCGGCTGGCCTCCTCCAAGGCCCCGAGCTTTTCCTTCACGTCGGCCACCACCCCTTGGACCCCGGAAAGGCGCTGTCCCAGCGTCCCCTCTTGCCGCTGGAGGAGCTCGGCGGTGGAGGAAAGCTGCTTTCCCACCTGATCCGACAGGCCGGAAAGCTGGACGGAAAGTAGTTGAGACAGCCGCCCCACTTCCTCGGACAGGGCCCGGGTGGACTCCCTCACTGCGGAAAGCTCCCCTTCGGCTCGCTGCCGGCGCAGCAAGAGGAAGGCAAGTACGATCACCGCTACCGTCAGGGCAGCCAGGGCCGCCCACAGGCCGATCACGTTACCTCCTGAAGCGCGAGCACCTTGCGCAGGAACTTCCCGGTGTAGGAGCGGGGGTTCTCTGCAACCTCCTCCGGTGGGCCCTCGGCTATGAGGTACCCGCCTTCCTCCCCGCCTTCTGGCCCAAGATCTATGATCCAGTCCGCTGTCTTGATCACGTCCAGATTATGCTCGATCACCACCACCGTGTTCCCGGCGTCCACCAGGCGGTGCAGAACGTTGAGGAGCTTCCTCACGTCTTCGGGGTGGAGTCCGGTGGTTGGCTCGTCCAGGACGTACAGGGTTCTCCCGGTGGCCCGGCGGGAGAGCTCCCTCGCCAGCTTCACCCTCTGGGCCTCCCCTCCGGAAAGCTCCGTCGCCGGCTGCCCTAGCTTGATGTACCCCAAGCCCACGTCGTACAGGGTCTGGAGCTTATCCCTGATCGGGGGGATGGCGGAGAAGAACTGGAGGGCCTCCTCCACCGTCATGTCCAACACCTCGGCGATGTTCTTGCCCTTGTAGCGGACTTGTAGAGTTTCCTTGTTGTAGCGGGTACCCTTGCACACATCGCAGGGGACGTAGACGTCGGGGAGGAAGTGCATTTCGATCTTCACCTTGCCCTGCCCCTGGCAGGCCTCGCAGCGGCCGCCCCGCACGTTGAACGAAAAGCGCCCGGGCCGGTACCCCCGCATCCTGGCCTCCGGGGTGGCAGCGAACACCTGGCGGATGGGATCGAACACCTTTGTATAAGTGGCGGGGTTGGAGCGGGGGGTGCGGCCGATCGGGGACTGATCGATCTCAACCACCTTGTCCACGAGCTCCCAACCCTCGATATCGTCGTGGAGGCCGGGTTTTCCGGCCGAGTACCCCAGGCGCCAAGCGAGGCCGCGGTATAGGATCTCCTCCACCAGCGTGGATTTCCCCGATCCTGAGACACCGGTGACGCACACGAACAGCCCCAAAGGGATGCGCACGTCTATGTTCTTCAAATTGTGCTGCCTGGCCCCCTTGATCACGAGCCAGCGGTCCTTGGGCCTCCGGCGGGCGCGGGGTACCGGGATCCGCCGCACCCCTGCCAGGTACTGGCCGGTGAGAGATCTTGGGTTCCGGGCCACCTCCTCCGGGGTGCCGGTGGCCACTACGTACCCCCCGTGCACCCCGGCTCCCGGCCCCAAGTCCACGATGAAGTCCGCTTGGCGCATGGTCTCCTCATCGTGCTCCACCACGATCACCGTGTTCCCCAGGTCCCTGAGGCGCTTCAAGGTGGCGAGGAGTCGCTGGTTGTCCCGGGCGTGCAGGCCCACCGAGGGCTCGTCCAGGACATAAAGCACCCCGGTGAGCTGGGCCCCGATCTGGGTGGCGAGGCGGATCCTCTGGGCCTCTCCTCCGGCCAGGGTGTTGGCTGGTCGGTCCAAGGTCAAGTAACCCAGGCCCACGTCCACCAGGAAGCGAAGCCGCGCCCGCACCTCCTTCAGGATCTGGTGGGCGATCATCTGCTCCCGCTCAGAAAGCTCCAGCTCCTCGAAGAACCGCAACGCCTCCCGCACGGACATGCGGGTCACTTCCCAGATATTCTTTCCCCCCACGGTCACAGCCAGGGCCTCGGGCTTGAGGCGGGCCCCTTTGCAAGCCGGACAAGGGAGGGCGGACATGTACTGGGCGATCTCCTGGCGGGCCTCCTCGCTTGCCGCCTCCCGGTAGGCCTGCTCCAGGGCTGGGATCAGCCCTTCGTAGACGCGGTGGTAGACCCGCGTGCGGCCGTAAGTGGTGGTGTAGGTGAAGGCAACCGGCTCCCCACCGGTGCCGTAGAGGAGGATGTCCAGCTTTTCCTCCGGGAGCTTTCCCAGCGGCTTATGTGGGTCGATATCGTAAGCCCGACACACCCCATCCAGCATTGCCCATAGCCAGCGGGACTTAGAATTCGCCCAGGGGATGAGGCCTCCGTCGCGCAGTGACTTGCGCCGGTCTATCACCAGGTCCGGGTCCACCACCATCCGTACCCCCAGGCCGTCACAGACGGGGCAGGCCCCGTAGGGGGAGTTGAACGAGAATAGGCGCGGCTCCAGCTCCTCGATGGAGATCCCGCACACCGGGCAGGCGAAGTGTTCTGAGAAAAGTCGCTCTTCCTGGCCCATGATCTCCACGATCACCAAGCCCCCACCGTGTTTGAGGGCGGTCTCGACCGAGTCGGCGATGCGGGGACGCTTTCCAGGCGCCACCTTGATCCTGTCCACCACGATTTCAATGGTGTGTTTCTTATTTTTGTCAAGTTGGATATCCTCGTACAGGGTCCTTAGAACCCCATCCACCCGCACCCGGACGAAGCCTTCCTTCTTGAGCTCCTCGAAGACATGCTTGTATTCGCCTTTACGGCCGCGGACCACCGGGGCCATGATCTGTACGCGGGTCCCCTCGGGGAGGGCGCACACCTGGTCGATGATCTGCTGGGCGGTCTGCCGCTCGATGGGCCGGCCGCACTTGGGGCAGTGGGGCTTTCCGATGCGGGCGTAAAGGAGCCGGAGGTAGTCGTAGATTTCGGTGACCGTGCCCACTGTGGAGCGGGGGTTATGGGAGCGGGCCTTCTGGTCGATGGAAATGGCAGGAGACAGCCCTTCTATGAGGTCGACGTCGGGCTTTTCCATGAGCCCCAAAAACTGGCGGGCGTAGGCGGAGAGCGACTCCACATACCGCCGCTGGCCCTCGGCGTAGATGGTGTCAAAGGCCAGAGAGGATTTTCCGGAGCCTGAGATCCCGGTGATGACGACCAGCCGGTTCCTTGGGATCTCAAGGTCGATGTCCTTCAGGTTGTGTTCCCTGGCGCCCCTGATGATCAGTTTCTCCATAAGGAATTTGAAACGCGCTTCCCCTCCCTCTCTTAGGCACTATAACACCACCTAAATCATACCCCTGGTTTGTCCGGACGGCCAACACACTCAGCTTCGTCTCGAACCCCGCAAAAAGCCCGGTTCCAAAAAAGAAGCTTCAGAGACGGGGCTCACCACGTACGATGCAAGCCACCTGTGCCTTGTGCGGGGGCATCCCTTGATGCCCTTCGACAAGCTCCTGGCGGACACA
>JAGGRX010000054.1 GCA_021159405.1 Candidatus Bipolaricaulota bacterium
GGGACCGGTGAGGAAGTTCACCAGCTTCCAGGCGGCGTCCGGGTTCTTGGAGTCCTTGGCCACACAGTAGGCAACGAGATCGACCCAGGTGTACATCTTCCGGTAGTAGGGCACCGGGGCGATGTCCCACTTGAAGGGGAGCGTCTTGAACTTCATCGTCATCCAGCGGCCGCAGATGAACATCGCCGCCTTCTGGTTCGCGAACCAGTCAGGAGCGGACATCTCGGCGAGCTCGGTCACCCCCGGCATGACATGGTGTACCAGGGCAAGATCAGCCAGGAACTGGATGGCCTCGGCGAACTCGGGGGTGTCCACCACGACCTTGTCCGGGGCCGGGACCCACTCGGCGCCGAAGGCGGGCGGGAGGAGCTTCCACCGGGCGGGGAAGTTGTAGGCGAACCCGTACACATCGATCTTCCCGTCCCCGTCGGTGTCCTTGGTGAGTTTCTTGGCAACCTCCAGGAACTCTTTCCAGGACCATTTGCCGTAGCCGAAGAGCTCGTTGGGGGTGGGTAGGCCGGCTTCCTCGAACATCTCCACGTTGTAGTAGACCACATAGGTGCTCCAGTCCTTGGGGATTCCGTAGAGGTGGCCCGTCTCCCGGTCCCGGAAGGCATCCAAGGTGCCGGGGAAGAAGTCGAGGGCGTTGAAGTCGGGCGTGGCATCGACGTAGGGCTGCAGATCGAGGAGGGCCCCCATTTTGTGGTAGGTGACGAACTCGGGGAATCCCATGTAGAAGACATCCGGCGGGGTGCCAGCGGCCAGCATGGACATCAACTTCGGCCAGTAATCGGCCGGTCGTATGATCTGGACTTCTATGTCCGGATACACCTCGTTGAAAGCGGCGATGTACCCTTTTACCTCCTGTTCCTCAACTGCTCCCCCCCACATCATGAGGGTAACGTTTTCAGCCCACAGGCCGAAACTCAAAGCCAATACCAGCATTCCAGCTATAACCAGTGTCCTCTTATGCCATCCCATCTGATCCCTCCTTTAAAACGAGCCTGTCCCTTCACAACTCGGTAGACATGAACCCAATATCACCCCCTCTCGGCGAGTTGTTATAACAAATTATAGAGCTAAATCGGCTGCCTGTCAAGGGCTAGGGATGATTCCAAACCGAGGCTGCCTATTGTGTCAAAGCATCTATGATTGCCTGTGTTTGTGAGATGGCTTGCTCCACGGTTTCCTTTTTCAAAAGCACATTGGCCAGCATCGTGCGGAGCTGCTCCGATACCCGGATGTACTGAGGGATCGTAGGTCGGACGTGTGCCAGCTTAAACAGTTTGCTGGTCTCGTAGACAAACCAGTCCTTCTCAGGATGGAGAGTTTGCATGACCGAAAGACGCGTGGGCTTTCGGCCTGTCTTTCGGCAAAATTCCTTCATCAATGGAGGGCTAGAGACGATTTTCAGAATCTCCAGCGCCGTGCTCAGATGGCTCGATTGTCGGAAGAGCACGTAAACCATCCCGCCGGCCGTGGTGGCTTGCTTCCCACCGGGTCCGGCAGGGATAGGGGCGAAGCCCACCCTCTCCCGGAACTCATCCTCATCCCATCCGGCCGTCTCTTGGATCCAGCCCTTCTCGTAGGTCCCGCCGAAGGCGAACGCCACCTCCCCTTGAGCGAATAGCTTAGGCACGGTCTTCCAGCCATAAGACACAACCGCTGGTGAAGCCACCCGGTAGCGGTGTACCAGGTCGAAAAGGAAACCGAGTGCACGTCGGGCCCCCTCGTCCAGGACCACCCTTCCTCCGCGTTTTAGCTCACCCCCAGCCGCCCAAATAAAGGCACTCAGGATGAAGGTGGTGATCTCCTCAGCGCTGGGTCCCCCTGGAAAAGCGATGGGAAAAGGACCCAGGCGATACCGACGGCGACACCCTTCGCTCTGAAGGTGTCTTGCCATGTCCACTAGTTCTTCCCACGTACGGGGCGGGGAAAGGCCTTCCTGGGCCAAGATGTCCTTTCGATACCAGAGCACCGCCAGGGTGGAGTCCATCGGGACGCCCCACAGATGCTCTTGGTACGAGCTGTTCTCCACAAATGGTGGCAGTAGATCGGCTTCGAACTCTTCCACCCAGCTTGGGTCCAGCTCGTCCAAAGGCTCGATGTAGTGGAGGTCGACAAACTCCGCCAGCCTGATCCAGTCGATCAGCGCCATGTCCGGGGCTTGTCCCCGCCCCACCGCGCTAGCGATCTCCGAGTGAAACTGGGGCCCTCCCATGGTGAGGACCTCCAGCTCCACCCGGGCCCCGGAATCGGAATTCGCCTCGTTGTAGAGCTTGGCCGCTTTTCTCAAGGGTGGAATCCAGGGGGCCTCAGGGACTATGACCCGCAACACCTTGGTCTTGGAAGGGATCTTTTCGCTAACAAACGTCCCACTCCCCTGCTGCCGATACAGAAACCCCTCGTTGGCAAGCTCATTTAGGGCCTGACGAACCGTGATGCGACTCACCCCAAAAGCCTCGCAAAGCTCCATCTCTGTGGGAAGTCGCTCTCCCGGACGGAACCTCCCCCGTCTGATCGCCTCTTTGAGGATCCCCTTGAGCTGGCGGTAAAGCGGGACGGCACTGTTTTTATCCAGCCTTGGTTTCATTTCGCCGGAATTATATCCTGCCTCATCGGCACGGCTGCGAGACGGGGCCGAAGGACTCGCCTAAATCCAGTCCCGCAGGCGGTACAGGACGAAGGCAAAATACTCCCTGATCGCTAAGGCGGAGTCCCCTAGATATATGCTGTCCGGGATGAGGTCGAGCGCTGAGTAGCCCCCGCGGGTCCTGTACCCGCATGGCGCCGGGATCGGCCTCAAGCCCACCCGCCGGCAGACCGCCATCGCCCGAGGCATGTGGAAGGCGGACGTGACGAGCACAAACGGTCTTGTGCCAAGTCGATCGCGGATGGCCAGGGCATTTTCGTAGGTGTTGCGGGAAGCGGCCTCCCATTCTACGAGCTCCCCGGGCACCCCCAGGGCGCGGGCAGCCTGGGCCACCAAGGGGGCTTCCGCCGGCCGGCCCGGTTCCCCCACCCCACCCACGAACAGAAGCGGCAGTCCCTCCCCGAGCAGCCGCCACACCCGCACGGCCTCAAGGAGCCTTTCCCCGGTGGAGGTGGAAAGATCGCTTGTGATGGGGCGGCCTTCCGCCCAGCCTTCACCTCCCGTAAGCACCACCACCTTCACCGCCTCATCGGAAGGTGGGGCAAGGAGCGCGGGGTAGCGCCCCTCCAGGGGCCGCAAAAGCAGCGCCGCCCCAGGGCCGCTTCCCAAACCCCAAAGCAAAAGGAAAGCGGCCAAAAGGAGCGCGAACAGCCCTTTCAGCCTGCGCACAAGCGCCCAACACATCGCCGCCAAAAGGAGGAAAAGTGCCCACACTAGCGGGTCCGCAAGACGATCGAGAAGCTCGATCATCCGTGCTCCCTTCCCACCCGCAGCGCCGGAGCCAGGGCCAGGCCCAATCCGGCCACGGCCATGAGCGCTGGCCCTACCCCTAACCGGTCAGCGAGCAGCCCTACCACTGGGGCCAGGACGGCCAGCACGACCGTCTTGAGCTGTGATTCCACCGACAGGCCCGAGGCCATGAGGCGGTGGTCGATGACCTCGGAAAGATACCCCACCATGAGCGGTCGCCTGAGGTTTTGGAGGAGATATAGGCCCACGAAGGCGGCGATGGCAAGCCCGTACACCTTGAGCCAGGCCCCCAGGCCGGCGAGGAGGAGCAGTCCAAGTCCCCCTCCGTAGGTGAGGTTCACGCCCCGAGTGAGGCCTCCCAGCCGCTCCATCCTGCCGGCGGACTGGGCGGAAATCGACGTCCCCAAGTGGAGGAGGAAGTACAGCACCCCCACCACCAAGGCCGTCCTCTGGTCCCCGGACAGGGAGAGGAACACCGGCAAAGCCAGGGCTTGGGCCTTAAGGATTGGCTGAAGGTAATCCTTCGTTCCCTTGAAAATCCCATCGAAAGCCGCTGACTGGAGGAGCCCCCGCAGCGTGGCCGGATTCTTGAACATGGAGATAAAGCCCTTGCCCGTGAGGCGGAGCCTCTCCCCGAGCTTCTTTCGCCAGCCACCGGAGACGGGGATGAGCTCCCCGTCGAGCTCCTTGGGATAGGTGAGGAAGAGCACCAAGCCCAGGACGTAGGGGACGATGGAGCCCAGGAACACGACCCTGTAGGAGCCGGAGTAGAGGACGAGCCCGGCGGCGATGAGGGAGGCGAAGGCCGAGCCGAGCTGGGAGCCGGCCCGGGTGTGGCCGTAGTAGTCGACCTTGAGATGCTCGAGCCCTTTCAGGCGGAGGTATTCCAGGATCATCGCCTTGTGGGTACCGGAACGAAAGGTCTCCCCGAAGGCGAACAGCACCATGGCCAGGGCATAGGGCCCAAAGCCGGGGAAAAGATAGAAGACGGCGAAGGACAGGATGTAGGCGGAAAAGGAGGCGAGCATGGCCTTCCTGCGGCCGAAGGAGTCCGCGATTACCCCGGTGGGCACCTCCAGGAGATTCGTGGCGATCTCGCGGATGGAGAAAAGGGTCCCGATCTGGAGGAACGAAAGCCCTGCCTCACGGAAGAACAGGATGAGGAAGGGATCGAAAAACCGCAGGTTTTTTAAAAAGCCGTACAAACGGAACTTGTAGTACATCCGGTCCCGCGGGAACCGCTCACGCGGCTTGTTCTGTGGTGTCATCGTCAGGCGATCTTAGCGCTCAACCCCGGCCGCTAAAACCCCTCGGAGCAAGCCTTGTGGGGGATGGGGAAGGCCGTATAATCCTTTTGGGGTAACCGGGGGAGCTCGAGAAGGGCTGAGAGGAGGCGGAGGCCTCGACCCCTGGAACCTGACCTGGGTAATGCCAGCGTAGGGAGGGTTACCCATCGCCGGCAAAGCCCATGCCCAGGTTGGGGTGTGGGTGAATGGATGAGTGGAAGCTCCTTGAGTGCATCCGGGACCGGGTCCCCAAAGCCGGGGACGACTGTGCGGTGATTCCCTTCGGCGACACAAACCTCCTTATCACCACCGATATGCTGCATCGGGCCTCCGATTTCCCCCCCGGCACTACCCCCTACACCATCGGTTGGCGCTCGGTGGCCGCCTCGCTTTCCGACATCGCAGCCATGGGAGGGCGCCCCTTGGCCGTGGTCCTGGCCGCCTCCGCCCCTTCCTGGGAGGGCGTTTTCGACGGAGTGCTCTCCGGGGCCCAGGATGCCTGTGAGGAAGTTGGGACACGGCTTGTGGGCGGGGACCTGGACTCATCGAGCGAACTTTTCCTCACCTCCACCGCGCTCGGGGAGGCAGCCCGGCCGGTCCTCCGGTCCGGAGCCCGGCCCGGGGATCTTTTGTGCCTTTCCGGACCGCTGGGGAGGACTGCCGCAGCCCTGCGGCTGTTTGAGCTGGGAAGGCTAAAGGAGGCCAATCGCCTTTTTCGGTTCACTCCCAGGGTAAAGGAAGGCCTTAAGCTTTCCTCCCTCGCCACCTCCATGATCGATATCTCCGATGGCCTGGCGCACTCGGTCCACCTCCTGGCCCGGGCCTCCGAGGTGGGTTTCCTGGTGGATCCCTCCCGGCTTCCCCTCCTGCCGGAGCTCGAGGAGTTCCTCCCCAAAGGGGAAGCCCTGGAGAAGGCGCTCTACTTCGGGGAGGACTACGAGCTCCTCTACACCATGCCCCCCGAGCTTTTCCGCCCCGAGCTCGGGATCGCGATCGGCGAGGCGGTGGAGGGCGGCGTCTGGCTCGTCCAGGAGGGAAAAAGAGAGAAGCTTCCGGATCGGGGGTGGGCCCATGGCGGGTAGCATCGTCATCGTGGCCGGAGGGGAGCTCCCACGCCCGGAAAGGCTTAAGAGGGCGGCCGAAAAGGCGGCCCTTGTGATCGCCGCCGACGGCGGGCTTTTGAGGGCGCAGGCCGCCGGCATCCAGGTCCACGCCCTGGTGGGGGACCTGGACTCGCTTTCGGAGACCCCTTTCCCCCAAGGGCTCAGGGTGCTCAAGCACCCAATAGAGAAGGACGCCACCGACCTAGAACTTGCCTTGGATTACGCCGTATCCCTTTCACCTGAGAAGGTGCACCTGTTCGGGGCCTTGGGAGGGAGGCTCGATCACATGCTCGCCAATTTAAACCTCCTTGAGCGCTATGACGTCCCGATCACCATCCACCATGGCCGGGAGACCTTGCACGCCGTCTCAGGGAAGCTCGTGCTTGAGGATGCCCGAGTCGGGGACCGCGTCTCCCTGATCCCGCTTTCCTCTGAGGTCACAGGGGTTCACACCCAAGGCCTACGCTGGCCGTTGAATGGCGGGACGCTCCGGCGGGCCTCGAGCCGGGGGGTATCCAACGAGGTGACCTCCCTCCCCTGCGTGGTCAGCGTTGAAGGAGGGCGCCTCCTCGTCATCCACGCGGCCAAAGGCACAAGGCCACCGAGCGAGGAAGGAAGGAGGGAAAAAGCATGAGGTGGACGTTCGGCGTGGTTTTCGCGGTGCTTGTCTCAGGACTTGGTTTGGGAGCGGAGCTTGTGGTTTACACTTACGATTCTTTCGTCTCCGGGGGGGCGGCACAGGCGATCGAGGAAGCGTTCGAGGCCGCCCATCCAGGGGTGGATCTGGTGTGGGTGGCCCCGGGGGATTCCTCGGAGATGCTGGCCCGGCTCATCGCCGAGCGGGAAGCAAGGGGAACCGAGGCCGACGTGTTCCTGGGGATTGCGGACGTGGAGCTGCCGCGGGCCCTGGCCCAGGGAGTGTTTCAGCCCTACGACCCCACCCTCATCCCCAACCTGGCCCATGTCCCCGACGAACTAGTGTTTGACGAAACCGGCCACGTGATCCCGTTCGATCACGGCTACGTCACCTTCGTCTACGACTCGGAGGACCTCCCGGAGGAGCTGGTGCCCCAGAGGTTGGAGGACCTCACCCGCCCGGAGCTAAAAGATAAGATCGTGCTCGAAGATCCCCGCACTTCCTCCCCTGGTCTATCCTTCCTGTTGTGGACCATCGCCCATTTCGGGGAGGAGGGGTGGCTCGATTTTTGGCGGGCTCTTTTCCCAAACGTGCTCACGGTGACCAAGGGCTGGTCTGAGGCCTACGACATGTTCCTCGCCGGCGAAGCCCCCATCGTCCTCTCCTACTCCACGGATACCGCCTACTCCTACATCGCAGAGGGGTCGCTCCGCTATCGGGTGGTCACCCCGGACGGGGAGGCTTATCGACAGGTGGAGGGGATGGGGATCGTGGCCGGGACAGACCAGCCTAAGCTTGCCCACGCCTTCCTCGATCTTGTGCTTTCCAAGGAGATCCAGGAGCTCATCCCAACCAGCCAGTGGATGTTTCCGGCAAGTTGTGCGGCAGAGCTTCCGGAGGACTTCGCCCGCTACGCGGTGATCCCAGCCCGCCCGGTCTCCCTCCCCCCTGACTACGTGGCCCAGCACCTGGAGGAGTGGCTTTCGGAGTGGCAACGGCTCCTTGTGGGAGGCTGATAAAGCGCGGGGCAGGAGCGTGCCTTGCGCTCCTGCCCCTGTTGTTCCTTGCGCTTTCGTTCTTCCTCCCCCTGTGGCAGGTGTTAAGCCAGGGGCTGCGGGTGGAGGGGAGGTGGACGACCGCCCGCCTGGCCCAGCTCCTCTCCGACCCTTACGTCCTTCACCTCCTGCGGTTCACGCTGAAGCAGGCACTGCTCTCCTCGCTGCTCAGCCTGGCCCTGGGGTTCCCTTTGGGGTGGCTGCTTGCCCGTTATGACTTCCCGGGGAAGGAGGCCTTACGCGCCTTTACCCTGGTTCCGTTCGTCCTCCCCCCCATCACCGTGGCCCTGGGGTTCATCCTGTTTTTCGGCCACACCGGGTACCTGAATCGGGCGCTCATGGCGATCTTCGGCCTTTCCTCTCCCCCGATCAAGGTGCTTTACTCTTTGTGGGGGATCGTCCTTGCCCACGCATTCTACAACGCACCGGTGTTCGCCCGGTTCGTGTCCGCGGCCTGGGAGGGGCTTGATCCTGGGCTCACGGAGGCGGCGAGGACTCTGGGGGTGAGGCCCCTTTCCGTCTTCCTCACCGTGACTCTGCCCCAGCTCCTCCCGGCGATCCTCTCGGCCTTCGCCTTGGTGTTCGTGTTTTGTTTTTTGTCGTTTGCCATCCCACTTGCCTTGGGAGGGGCGAAGTATGCCACTGTGGAGGTGGGGGTTTATCTTTACGCGCGCGTGTTCCTGGACCAGGGGCGGGCGGCCGCGCTGGCCATCCTGGAGCTTGCCATCGCGTTGGGGCTTACCTACCTCTACATCCGGGGCGGGGGGATGTTTACCTCCCGAGGGCAGGTCGGCCGCCCTCAGGCCACCGTGCGGCTCTTCTCACGGCCGCGACAGCTTCTCTGGCTCCCCTACCTGTTCCTGGCAGCTCTGGTGTTCCTGGGGCCCATTGGGGCGGTGATCGCCGACTCCTTCGTCCGCCCCTGGCAGGGCCAGGCGCCCACGCTCGCCTGGTACAGGATGCTGCTTTCGCCAGCCCAAAGCCCGTTCATCGGGGCCTCCCCTCGAGAGAGCGTCGCCTTGAGCCTGGAGGTGGCGACCTGCGCTGCGGGCCTGGCCCTCGTGCTCGGGTTCCTCGTGTGCTGGACCTTGAGGCGGGTGCGGTCCGCGCTCCTTGAGGCGCTGCTCATGGCGCCCATGGCCGTCTCCTCGGTGGTGCTGGGGCTGGCGTTGCTTTTTGCCTTCAGGCAACCCCCCCTCTCCGCCCTGGGCCGGGGGCCCTGGGCGATCGTCTTGGCCCACACCCTCATCCTGTACCCGTTTGTGGTACGGGTCATCCGCCCCCTTTGGCAGGGCCTTGACCCGGCATTGGTGGAGGCGGCCCGCACCTTGGGGGCGGGGAGGTTCCTCTCCTTCCTCACGGTGGAACTTCCCTTGCTTTCCCGGGGGATCCTGGTGGCGGGGGCGTTTGCCTTCGCCCTGTCGATGGGGGAAATGACGGCCGTGGCCATGCTATCCCGGCCGGGTCTGGTGACGATCCCGCTTGCCATCTACCACTTCCTCTCCGCCCGCAAGTTCGGGGCCGCCTCGGCCATGGCCACGATCCTCATCCTCATCACCGCCGGAGTAGTGTTCCTGTGGGAATACATGGGAAGGAGGCTCCTCCGTGGCCAGGCTTGAGGCAAGGGGCCTTACCAAGCGGTTTGGAGAGGTGGTGGCTGCCCAGGATGTTTCTTTTCGGGTGGAGGAGGGGGAGCTTTTGGCCCTGCTTGGGCCCTCGGGTTGCGGCAAGACCACGGTGCTGAGGATGCTGGCCGGGCTGACGCCCCCGGACCGGGGCCGGGTGCTAATCGCAGGGGAAGACGTAACCCCTCTTCCCCCAGAGGCGCGGGGGGTAGGGCTTGTGTTCCAAAACTATGCTCTGTTCCCCCACCTGTCCGTTTTCGGAAACGTGGCCTACGGCCTCAGGTTCGGGCGGCGCCTTCCCCGGAAGGAGCGGAGCCGGAACGTGCGGAAGCTGCTTGAGCTGGTGGGGCTTTCCGGTTACGAGCGACGGAGGATACATGAACTTTCCCAGGGGGAGGCCCAGCGGGTGGCCCTTGCCCGGGCCTTGGCCCCCCAGCCCCGGGTGTTGCTCCTGGATGAGCCCCTGTCCGCCCTGGACGCCGCCCTGAGGGTGGAGCTGCGCGGTGAGCTGCGGCAGCTTTTGAAAAGGCTTTCCATCACCGCGGTGCACGTGACCCACGACCAGGAGGAGGCCCTGGCCATCGCCGACCGGGTGGGGGTGATGCGGAAGGGACGCCTTGAACAGATAGACGCCCCCGAGGTTCTGTACCGGGCTCCTAAGACCCCGTTCGTGGCCTCATTCCTGGGGAGGGCCAACCTGTGGCCTGGGGTGATTGTCTCCGTCTCCTCGGGGGAGGCCGTGGTGGAGGTGGCAGGGGTTCGTGTTCCGGTCCAGGGCGAGGCCCCCTCCCCCGGGGAAGAGGTCTATGTGTTCTTCCGCCCGGAGCACGTGGCCGTAGG
>JAGGRX010000034.1 GCA_021159405.1 Candidatus Bipolaricaulota bacterium
ACCGTGGAACTTGCTCTCTGGCCGCGGTACACTCGCTTGCGAGGCGCGATGAGCGAAACAAGGCAGGTGCCGACCGGCAAGGATGAGGATGCGGACATCCTCGGGCTGTACCTCGCGGAGGTAGCGCGCATCCCGCCCCTCTCCGAGGAGGAGGAGAGGGAGCTTGCCCGCCGCATGCGGCAGGGGGACCGAGCGGCCCGGGAACGCCTCATCCTTTCCCACTTGCGCCTCGTGGTCTCGATCGCCCGGGAGTACGGGGACACCGGCATGGACCTCCTGGACATGATCCAAGAAGGAAACCTGGGGCTCATCGAGGCGGTGGACCGGTTTGATCCCGAGCGGGGTTTTCGGCTTTCCACCTATGCCCGGTGGTGGATCCGCCAGGCGATCGGGGCTGCCATCGAACGCTACTCCCAGATGATCCGCCTGCCCGTGCACCTGTTCCGGGCCATCGTTCGCTTCCAGAAGCTCAAGGCGAGCTTCGGCGCCGAGGGGATAGAAGAGGGGGCGGAGCTCATGCTCGCCCCTGGCCTCACGCTGGAACGGGTGAGGAGGGTAGAGCGCACGCTGCGGGAGTTCGTCTCCTTGGACCTCCCCATCGGCGAGGGGGAGGAGGACACGCTGGAGGAGATCATCGCGGACGAGTCGGTCCCGCCTCCGGAGAAGGAGGCGTTGCGGGAGCTGTTCCGCGAGGATCTCTTGGAGATGGTGAACCGACTTCCGCCACGGGATGCCCTGGTGCTCCGGCTGCGCTACGGGCTTGAGGGCGCCCGGCCGCAGACCCTGGCCGAGATCGGAAAACGCTTGGGGATCTCACGGGAGCGCGTACGTCAGATCGAACAGCGGGCACTGCGGCGCCTCAAGGAGGCCTGGGGGCAGGAGGCCTTGGAGTTCTACCGCCGGCTCCTCAGGGACTAGCGCCCCACGAGCTTCCTGAACTCCTCCTCCGTCAAAGTCGGAATCCCAAGCTCCCTAGCCCGATCGAGCTTGGAGCCCGGATCCTCTCCCACCACTACGTAGTCCACCTTGCGGGACACCGACGAAGCCACCTTCCCCCCCAACGACTCCACCAGCCGCTTGGCCTCCTCCCGCGTCATGTCGGAGAGCCGCCCGGTGAACACGAGCGTCTTCCCGGCCAGGGGCCCCTTCTCCTTTGGCCGCTCGGCCCGGGGATCTATCCCCACCGCCTTCAGCTCCTCGATCAACCGGCGGTTGTCCTCGCTTGCGAAGAAGTCCACGATGCTCTGGGCAATCCGTGGGCCGATCTCCGGGATCTCCACCAGTTCCTCGTAGGAGGCGCGGGCTAGCTCGTCGATGGAGCCGAACCGCTCCGCCAATACCTCGGCGATGTGCTCCCCCACGTAGCGGATCCCCAAGGCGTAGATGAATCTAGCAAGCGACATCCCCTTGGAGCGCTCGAGCTGATCAAGCAGGTTCTGGGCGGACTTGTCACCCATCCGCTCTAAGGCGGCGAGCTGCTCCTTGGTGAGGTGGTAGAGGTCCGAGATGCGTCGCACCAGGCCCTTGTCCACCAGCTGGTCCACCAGCTTTTCCCCCAACCCCTCGATGTCCGCCGCCCGCCTGGAGGCAAAATGACGGATGGACTCCTTGATTCGGGCAGGGCAGGACAGGTTCTCACACCGGTGGACCACTTCCCCGGGCGGGCGCACCACCGGCCCCCCACAAACCGGGCAGCGGGTCGGCATCTTGAATTCTTTCTCCTCCCCGGTGCGGCGCTCAGGGATGGACTTGACGATCTCTGGGATGACCTCCCCGGCCCGGCGCACCACCACCCAGTCCCCGATCCGCACGTCCTTCCGCCTGACCTCGTCCTCGTTATGTAAGGTGGCCCGGGACACCGTGACCCCGGAGACCTCCACCGGCTCCAGGATTGCCACCGGGGTGAGGGCGCCGGTGCGTCCCACCTGCACCACGATGTCCAAGACGCGGGTGGTGGCTTCTTCGGCGGGGAATTTGAACGCGATCGCCCACCTGGGGGCCCGGGAGACCTCTCCCAGCACCTCGCGCTGGGCGAAGTCGTTCACCTTCACCACCATCCCGTCGGCCTCATAGGGTAGCTCCTCCCGTCGCTCCAGGAGCTCGTGGTAAAAGTCGATGGCCTCCTCCGGGGTCTCGCAGCGCCGCCAAAGGGGGTTCACTGGAAATCCGAGCTTGGGCAGGGTGACAAGGAGTTCTTCCTGGCTTTTGATCTCGATTCCCTCCACCCGGCCCAAGGCATAGCAAAACAGCTTCAAGGGTCGGCTGGCGGTGACGCCCGGATCCAGCTGCCTGAGGGAGCCGGCGGCGGCGTTGCGGGGGTTGGCAAAGAGCGGCTCCCCACTTTTGGCCCGCTCCTCGTTCAGCCGCTTGAACGCCTCCTTCTCCATGTACACCTCGCCCCGCACCTCAAGGAGCCTGGGAGGGGGGATCTCGTCCGAGAGGAGCCGGAGCGGCACCTGCTTTATCGTGCGCAAGTTCTGGGTGACGTCCTCACCAGTGTAGCCGTCCCCACGCGTTGAGCCTACGGTGAACACGCCGTCTTCGTAGATCAACTCCACGCTGAGCCCGTCGAGTTTCGGCTCGCAAACGTATACGGGCTTCTCACCACCCAGAAGGCGTCTGACCCTCCGGTCCCAGTCCAAGAACTCCTCCTCGGTGAAGCAGTTCTGCAGCGAAAGCATGGGGAGGGCGTGACGGACCGGGCGGAACTCCTCCGCCGGCGGGGCCCCCACCCGCTGGGTGGGGGAGTCGGGGGTGACAAGCTGCGGGTACTTCTGCTCGAGCTCTTGAAGCTCACGGAACAGGCGGTCGTACTCGGCGTCGGAGATGATGGGCTGGTTGAGGACATAGTAGTAGTAATCGTGCTTGCGGATTTCCTCACGAAGCTTTTCGATCCTTCTTCGGACTGTCTCCAGGTCCTCCGCCATCTCGGATCACCCCGGAGGAGGATAATCCTTGGCCCGGCGATGGGCCATCCCTTGCAGTACCTCCAGGAACGACCGCTTGATTCGCGCCAGGTCCCCAAGCGTCAGCGGGGAACGATCGAGCTGGCCATCGCGGCGGCGGTCCTCGATCACCCGCTCCACCAGCTCCGCCAGGTCGTCGCGCTCCCTGCCCCGGGCATAGGCCTCCACCGAGTCGGCGAGCATAACGATGGCCGTCTCCTTGGTGTCGGGGAGGGGGGAGTCGTAGCGGAACTCGTCCTCGGACAGCCCTTGGGCGGCGCCCCGCTGGGAGAAGTAGCGCATGACCGTGGTCCCATGGTGAGTGGCCACAAACTTGATTATATCGCCACGCAGGCCGTACCGGCGACCGAGCTCCACCCCGTCCTTGACGTGCGAGGCGAGCACCACTTTGGACATGGAGGGGGCTAGGTCCTCATGAGGGTTGGTTCCGCTTTGGTTTTCCGCGAAGAACTGGGGGCGAAGGAGCTTGCCGATGTCATGGTACAGCCCCCCCACGGCTGCAAGTAGAGGATCAGCACCCACGGCTCGGGCTGCGGCCTCAGCCAAGGCCGCCACATCTCGGGAGTGGTAATAGGTCCCAGGGGCCTCGCTCCTGAGCCGCTCGAGGAGCGGGTGGGCGGGGTTCAAAAGCTCCACCAGTGATAGGGGACTGGTCCGGTCCACGGCCCGCTCCACCAAGGGCAGGACCGCCCAGATGAGCAGGGCTGAGGCCGGCCCTGAGAGGAAGGCGGCCCCGACGCCGATCGGAGTTACTCCCTGTCCCAGCGTGGCTGCTCCGATGGCCCCAGCCAGGCCCGCGCCCAAGCCGGCCAGCATAAGGTCCCGCCCCCGTCTCGCTCGCCGGGAGAGGACCACCATCACCACCCCGGAGAAGAGCGCAGCCAATGGCGCCCCCCCGCCCAAAATCCACCCCGGAGAGGAGCGCGGCCAAAGTCGGCCCCCCGCCCAGCGTCGGCCCGGCCCACCCGGCCAAGGGGAGAAGGAGGAGGAAGCACGTGTCCTCCGGCCAAAACAGGGCGGCCATCCCCCCTGCCAAGCTGAAAAAGGAAAGGAAAGGCGACCCTATGGTTCCAAGCCGGGAGAGGAGCGCGCCGGCTGCAAGTAACCCCAGGCCAAATCGGCGGTCTCCCGGAGTAAGACGTCGCCCCACCGCAAGCGCCGGGACCAGGAAGCCCAGCATCGCCCCGAAAAGCTCAGGAAGCGGAGCCCAAGCGGGTCCCTTGCCATGCCAACGCCACGCCGAAGCTGCAAAGGCCACAAACAGCAAAAGCAGAAGCTCAGACCAGGGCAGGGGCGAACGCTTACGTTTCCTTTGTGGAGGTTTCTTTTTTCTTCTCGCTGCGCTCATAAGCCTCAATGATCGCCTTTACCAACGGGTGCCGTACCACATCCCGTCGGTCGAGGTACACGAAGGCGATTCCCGGAATCCCCGCAAGGATACTCCGCACCTCTTGGAGCCCTGAGGGACGTCCCTCGATGTCCACTTGGGTCACGTCCCCGGTGATCACCGCCTTGGAACCAAAGCCAAGACGGGTGAGGAACATCTTCATCTGGGTGTGGGTGGTGTTCTGCGCTTCATCCAGGATCACAAACGCGTGGTTCAAGGTCCGCCCCCGCATGAAGGCCAGGGGGGCGATTTCAATCCGCCCCGTGGCCATGTACTTTTCGAACTCCGAGACCGGGATCATGTCGTATATGGCATCGTACAGGGGGCGCAGGTACGGGTTTACCTTCTGCAGGATATCCCCGGGGAGGAACCCCAGCTCCTCCCCTGCCTCCACCGCCGGCCGGGTGAGGACAAGCCTTTTGACCTGCCCCCGCTTCAGATACCCCAAGGCTACCGCCACCGCCAGGTACGTCTTCCCCGTTCCGGCGGGGCCAATCGCAAATACCACGTCGTTTTTGTGGATCGCCTCCACGTACCGGCGCTGTCCCTCCGTCTTGGGACGGATGGTCTCCCCCCAGTGGGTGACCTGCACCACATCGGTGAGGAGTCCCTCCAGGTTCCCACCGTTCCGCACCTGGGAGATGAGATACCGCACCTCCTCCGGGGTGAGCACGTGATCGCCTTTGACCACTTCAAGGAGCTTGCCGAACAGCCGCTCCAGCTGAGCGACCTCCTCCTCATCCCCCTCTATCCGGACCCGGTCGCCCCGGGCCACGATCCTGGCACCGGAGAAGGCGCTGGTGATGACCCGCAGGTTGCGGTTGTACTGGCCGAGGACCCCTACCACGGTAGCGTGGTCCCCAAGCGGTATTTCACACGTCTTCCTGCCGATCTACGATCACCCCCATCGCGCGTCCCCCGTCCTCGCGGAGAACACGCACATATACGATTTTACCCCGTTGGCCCTCATCGACATCGACGCCTACCACAAGGTAGTTTTCAGCATGTCCCCACCAAAGTCGTCCTTCCTTGCGCTCAAGCAAAAGTTCAAGGACGTGCCCCGAGAACCTCCGGGCTGCCCGCTCGGCCCACCCCCGGGCCAGTGCGGCGAGCTCGGCGGCTCGGCGGGCCTTCACCTGCGAGGGGACCATGGGCCGCATCCGGGCGGCCTTGGTCCCAGGACGTGGAGAAAACCGAAATATGTGGAGGTTAAGCGGAACAAGGGCGTCCAAAAGCTCCACGGTGTCCCGGAACGCCCGCTCGTCCTCCCCGGGGAAGCCCACCATCACATCCGCCCCAAACGCGGCGTTTGGCACCCTTTCGAGCAACGCCTCCACCCGCTCACGGTACTCCGCCGCGCAGTAGGGCCGCCCCATCGCCCTGAGGATCCGGTCCGCCCCGGACTGGAGCGGCAGGTGGAAGTAAGGGCACAGGCGCCGCTCCCGCGCAAACAGCTCGATGAGCTCGTCCGTCACCCCCTCCGGGTTGAGGGAGGTGAGCCGGTACCGGACCCCCTTCACCTTGAGGAGCTCGCTGAGGAGCTCCGTCAAGGTGGGGCGGTCGGGAAGGTCCACCCCGTACTGGGCCAGGTTGATCCCCACGATAACGATCTCCCGGTGGTCCCTCGCCAGAGCCTCGGCTTCCTTTCGGGCAACGGCCGGGGGTTTGCTGCGCAGCGGGCCCCGCACCTGCCAGGTGCGACAAAAGCTGCAGCCCACGGTGCAGCCGTCCTGAACTTTCAACAGGGCCCGGGTGCGGGGAAAGCCGTGCACCCGCTCCTGAGCAAGGTGTGCCCATCTCACCTCCGGGAGGGGTTGTCCACGGAGGAAGGCGGACACAGCCTCCCCGATGTAGGCCTTGTACCGGTTCCCCAGCACCAGGTCCGCCCCGGCGGAGAGGAGCTGCTCCCGGGCTCCATCCACCTGACATCCCACCGCCACGATCAGAGCGTCCGGGTGCTCCCGCTTTAGCTTCCGCACCAGTTTCCTCCCTTTGCGGTCCGCCAGGGCAGTAACCGTACAAGTATTCACCACATGGACTTCCCCGTCCCCGGGAAGGGCGGAAAGCTGCTCCTCGATCATTTGAGACTCGTACTGATTCACCCTACACCCTAGGGTATGGACGGTGACCCTCATTCGGTGTGGCGCTCCACGGAAAAGCGCAGGATCCTGCAGGGTTCGTCCGGCGAAATCCCGGCCTTGAGCTTGGCGATGCGCAGCTGCTCCTCCACCGTGTCCACACCCGGAAGGTCGGGAAGGAGAAGGCCCCGTCGCCACCCCGATTCCACGATCACCCCGTAGCGCTTGGGATCAAGATCGCCTATTGTGGCGGGCTCCGGGGGTGAAAGCACGTCCACCGAAACCGAGAGCTGGGGGAGCTCCTCCGGACGTACGGGAGGGAAGCGGGGATCTTGGGTCGCGGCCCGGATGGCGTTTTGAATGATCTCCTCGGCCAGGTTGTCCTCGGTGGGGAGAAATGTGCCGATACACCCCCGTAGCTCTCCCCCCTTCTTCAAGGACACAAACGCCCCTGCCCTCCGGGAGCGGAGCTCTGGAGGCAGGCCCTCCGGCGGCTTGATGACCCTCCGGGAGCGCACGTACTCCTCAATAGCCCGGCGAGCCAACCCCACATAAGGATCCCTGATGGTCACGTAAGGAAGATAGTCCTGAGGGGGAAGCCTGTCAATGTGGTTTGACGAACCACTCCGGTTTGGGCTACCTTAGACCTGTCATGCGCTGGTTGGGAATCGCAGTCGGGGCGGTTCTGGTCGGGGTGGCGGTGGCCCTGTTCTTCCTCTACTCCCAGACGGACGTGGAACGAGCTCTACGCCGAGGGGAGTGGGTACATGTCCTGGTCATCGGGGTGGACAGCGGAGCCCAGGGTGCCCCACAGCTGGATCTTGTGGGGGTGGCTAGCCTGTCCCCAGAGGGGCGAGCGGTCTGGGTAAGCCTGCCGCGGGACCTCCACCTCCCCCAAGGGGAAGGGAGCTGGGCCCCACTTTACGCCGTGTACTCCGAACGGGGCAAGGAGGAGATCAAACAGGAGGTAGCTCGTCTGCTTGAGATCCGAATCCCGTACGCGGTGGAGGTCGACTTCAAGACATTTTCCGAGCTTGTGGATCTGGTGGGCGGGGTGGACATCACCGTGGAGGCTCACCTTGTCTACGTAGATCAATCCCAAGACCTGTACATCGACATCCCGGCTGGACCCCAGCACCTCGATGGGAAAAGGGCCCTGGATTACCTCCGCTATCGCGGTCCCGAGGGGGAACCTGGCCGCATTCGGCGTGCGCACAAGCTCCTCCACGCCTTACTTAAGGGCTTGCGAGGGCTTCCGTGGTCACGCTGGCGGGCCCAAGTCCAAGCGGCCATGGAGCACGTATCAACCGATTTGGACCTCTGGGAAGCCCTGGACCTCGCTCGCCACCTGCGGGAGCTCAAGGAGGAGCCGGCATTTGCGGAACTGCCTTGCCTCGCTTTCTCCGGAGAAAGGCGACCGGACATCGTGCGTACGCGCCAGCTGATGGCGGCCCTTTATGAGGGAAGAGAGTACCTGACGCGGGACCAAGTGGACGTAGTGGTGCTAAACGGTGCTGGGGCGCCGTTTCTGGCTCATCGCACCGAGGTTTGGCTTTTGGAGCGGGGGTTTACCGTGGTGGGGATCGGAAACGCCGATCGCTTCAACTACACCCGCTCGCTGGTTTTGGCAAAGCCCGAGACCAAGGGCAAGGCCGAGCTCCTCACCCGGGTCCTGCCTTCGGGGATCGAGCTTCAGGACGCGGACGCGTTTGGCGTAGATCGGCTTGGGGGGTGGCCAGAAGGTGCGGACGTGGTGTTGATCCTGGGGGAAGGGTTCGATGTTCAACCCTGAGTGGGACCTCCTCGAGCGTGCAGTCAACCTGATCGAGGGCAAGAAGGGGGGGCGGCCCGTGCTCCTGGACCTCCGGGAGACCAGTATTCCCACTAGCTATTTCCTCGTGGCCGAGGGAGATAACCCTATCCATGTACGGGCCATCGCCGAGGAGCTTCTGGAGAAGATGCCCCTTGAGCCTTTGCACGTTGAGGGATTGGCCGAAGGAAGGTGGGTGCTCCTCGATTACGGGGATTTTGTGGTGCACATCTTCGAGCGCGATGCCCGGCTGTTTTACGACCTCGAAGGCCTGTGGCCGGACCGCGTGCTCGATTGGAAGAACCGCCCCTTGTCCCGTCCCTAGCCAGGTAGTAAACTCCTATTTGCCCTGCCCGGGGTCTTGAACCCTTGTTGGCGGGGGCGTATACTACACGGTGGATATTCCCGGTCTTTGAAAAGTGAATAGGGCGTCTGCTACGCAAGCATGGTAAGGGCGGACGGTGGATCCCTCGGCAGCCGGAGGCGATGAAGGGCGTGGCCAGCTGCGATAAGCCTCGGGGAGCCGCTGAGCAGGCTATGATCCGGGGATTCCCGAATGGGGCAACCCGCCGTGCCGACAAGGTGCGGCATCCGTCGCCGAATACATAAGCGGCGGAGGCGAACCCCGCGAAGGGAAACATCCCAGTAGCGGGAGGAAGAGAAATCAACACCCGTCTCCTTCGGGAGGCGGGCGCGTCCCCCAAAAGGGGACGTGGAGATTCCCCTAGTAGCGGCGAGCGAACGGGGAGGAGCCCAAACCGTGACAGTGTAAGGCCGCAGCCGTTGCTGTCGCGGGGTTGTGGGACGATGGTGGGGGCCGCTGCGGAGGCCCCGGGGAGTTACAAAGGCCTTCTCTAGCCGAACGGCCAGCAAAGTCACTGGAAAGGGCGACCGGAGAGGGTGAAAGTCCCGTAGGCGAAAGGGAAGGCCCTCCCTGGCCATCGTTCCCGAGTAGCGTCGGACACGTGGAATCCGGCGCGAAGCTGGGGGGACCACCCTCCAAGGCTAAATACTCCCGGCTGACCGATAGTGCACCAGTACCGTGAGGGAAAGGTGAAAAGCACCCCGGGAGGGGAGTGAAATAGAACGTGAAACCGTCCGCCTACAGTGCAGTGGGAGCCTTGTCCGCCTTGGCCTTCGGGCCCTGGCGGAGGGGTGACCGCGTGCCTTTTGCAGTATGAGCCGGCGAGTTACGCTCCGTGGCGAGGTTAAGCCCCTTTGGGGCGGAGCCGTAGCGAAAGCGAGTCCGAACAGGGCGTCTAGTCACGGGGCGTAGACCCGAAGCCAGGTGATCTACCCATGGGCAGGGTGAAGTGCGTCTAACCGCGCACGGAGGCCCGAACCCGTTGGCTGTGCAACGCCATGGGATGACCTGTGGGTAGCGGTGAAAAGCCAATCGCACCTGGTGATATCTGGCTCTCCCCGAAATGGCTCTAGGGTCAGCCTCACGTTACAGGCGGCCGGGGGTAGAGCACTGGCTGGGGAAGGGGGGAAACTCCCGACTCCAATCAAACTCCGAATACCGGCCGTCGTTTCGTGGGAGTGAGACTGCGGGTGACAACGTCCGTAGTCGAGAGGGAAACAACCCAGACCGCCAGCTAAGGCCCCCAAATCCAGGCTAAGTGGGAAAGGCGGTGTGGTTGCTGAAACAGCTGGGAGGTTGGCTTAGAAGCAGCCATCCTTTAAAGAGTGCGTAATAG
>JAGGRX010000062.1 GCA_021159405.1 Candidatus Bipolaricaulota bacterium
AGGCGGCGGACGAGATCACCCTGGGCCGCGCCCTGAAAGGCCGCATCCCCCTCTAGAGCATCCCTCGTCGAACCGGGGGCTGGCGATCTTGATGTCCAGCACCGGGGAGCCGTCCAGGGCATCCAGGCCCTCCACGAGGAGCATGCCCTCCCCCTGATCCACCGCAAGCACCTTGACCACGGTGGCCCCGATTGGGTTCGGTCGGTGGGGGGAGCGGGTGGCGAATACCCCGCGCAGGGGTCGAGCCGGGTCCCCATGGGGATGGACGAGGAGCCGCCCCCGGTCGGCCCTGTGAAGCCAGAACAGGACCAGGATCCGCCCTCCAGGCTCAATGCCCTTGAGCCCTTCCCTGAACTTTGGCCGCACCCTGATGCGGCAAGGCCGGCCCACCAGCTCCTCCGAAGGGGCCGAGGTTTGCGCCCCTCTTTCCACCACCCCGATCGGCCGCAGTTCAATCCGGTCCATCTCCGAAACCAAGCCTAACCCAAGGCGGTGCTTTCCGGCGAGCGTGTGGAGGGAAACGGAAGGGCGGCAGCCCCCCTCGTCTTATACGTCTCCTTCCTCTTGGCTCCACTGCCTTCCACCGAGTGCTCAGCCCATGTAGGCTGGTTAGAGAGTTGGAAATGGCGCACTGGAAAAGGAAGAAGAAAAGGGGGGCACGGAAGGACATACCCCCTCAAGACCCCGTCCTCCAGGAGCTGCGGCTGCGTCTTGGTCTTCCGCCCCTGCCGCGAGCACCTAAACGCCGTGTTCTCCCCTTCTCCCGTACGCCGCGGGGCTGACCTCTCCTGGGGACTCTTTTAAAATCGCCCATCAAAGGAGGCGCCCGATGAACGGACCCCGGCTATTTCATCGCTACGAAGGGAACCCCATCCTCCGGCCGGAGGAGTGGCCGTATGCTGCAAACGCCGTGTTCAACCCAGGGGCAACCACCTTCCAGGGCGAGACCCTCCTCCTGGTGCGAGTTGAGGATCATCGAGGTTTTTCGCACCTCACCTGTGCTCGCAGCCCAGATGGGCGGACCTCGTGGCGGATAGGGCCTCACCCCACCCTGGCCCCTGATCCCATCCGGTTTCCCGAAGAGGAATGGGGCCTTGAGGACCCCCGCATCACGTACCTGGAGGGGGAAAAATGCTATGCGGCGGTATGCGTGGCCTACTCCCGCTCCGGGCCTATGGTCAGCCTCGCCCTAACAGAAGATTTTTGTGAGTTCGAGCGCCTGGGTGGGGTGCTTCCGCCTGAGGACAAGGATGCGGCCCTGTTCCCCCGCAAGTTCGGTGGGCGCTATGCCATGATCCATCGCCCCATCGTGAGGGGGGAGGGGCACATCTGGATTTCCTTCTCCCCTGACCTGCGTCATTTCGGGGATCATCAGGTGCTACTTCCGGCCCGGGGCGGGGGTTGGTGGGACTCGGCCAAGGTGGGGCTCGGCCCCCAGCCCATCGAAACCCCTGACGGCTGGTTGATCCTCTATCACGGGGTCAGGACCACCGCGGCCGGGGCCCTGTACAGGGTCGGCTTGGCCCTGCTCGATGGTGATGATCCCCGCAGGGTGCTCCATCGCAGCCCGGAGTGGGTGTTCGGCCCCCACGCCCCCTACGAGCGGATGGGGGACGTGCCCGGGGTAACCTTTCCCACCGGCGCTGTCCTCGCTGGGAAAGAACTCCGCATCTACTACGGGGCTGCGGATACCTCCGTGGCCCTGGCCACAGCGGACCTCGATGACCTGCTCTCTTACCTCCGGGAGTGCCCAAACCACTAGCCGGGGCTCCCTTAAGGATCGACTTCAAAGCGAACACATTTATAATTAGGCTGTACTCGCTTTCCTAATCTCCCTTTCCTTGCGTAATTCCAGGGATCCTGCAGGAGGTGATGAAAATGCGAATCGGGTTCGTATCGACCTATCCACCTCAAAAATGCGGGATTGCCACGTTCACGGAGGATTTGGCAAAGGCAGTAGGGGCCGCCTTGGGGGCGGAGCTGGGTCGTGACCCTCGGCTCAAGGTGGTGGCCCTGGATGATTCAGAGGAAGGCTATGCATTCGGGCCGGAGGTGGCGTTCCGCCTGCGCAAGTGGGCACCTGAGGATTACCCCGAGGCAGCCGCATTCTTGGACGAGGAGACCGATGTGGTCTCCTTGCAGCACACGTTTGGGATCTACGGCGGTCCCGACGGCGAGCTGGTGCTGGAGCTCCTTGCACACCTCCACCGACCCGTGGTCACCACCTTTCACACGATCAGGAAGCGGCCCACCCCGACTCAGCGGGAGATCGTGCGCGAGGTGGCAGGGCGTTCCCACAGCGTTGTGACAATGGCCAGGCACGGGGTGGAATTCCTGGAAAGCATCTACCATGTTCCCAAGGGGAAGATCCGGTTCGTCCATCATGGAGCACCAGATGTGCCCTACAGTACCCAGGAAGAGCACAAGCGGGGCCTTGGCCTTCCGAATCGGCCCCTCATCCTCACGTTCGGCCTCATCCGTCCCGACAAGGGGGTCGAAGAGGCGCTCAAAGCCTTGGCCAAGGTGAAGGAGGAAACCTCCGACTTCCTGTACGTGCTCCTGGGGGAGACGCACCCACCGCACCGACGGGCACACGGGGAGAGCTATCGGGAGGGCCTTGAGCGCTTGGTCCAAGAGTTGGAGCTTGAGGACAACGTCCGCTTCGAGCCCCGGTTCGTGGATCGTGAGGAGCTTCTCAAGTGGATCCTGGCCTGTGACCTCTACCTCACCCCGTACCCGAACCTAGACCAGATCACCTCCGGCACCGTGGCCTACGCCGTGGCCTGCGGAAGGTGCGTGGTATCCACCCCGTTCTGGCATGCCCAGGAGCTCCTGGCCGAGGGCCGGGGCGTGCTCGTCCCGCCACAGGATCCGGACGCCATGGCCAAGGCGATCGTGGAGCTCCTCGCCGACCCCAAGCGGCGGGAAGAGATCCAGCGACGTGCCTACGACTTCGGCCGGGGCATGATCTGGCCCGTAGTGGGAAAGCAGCATCTTGATCTGCTCGCGCGGGCCGCCAAGCACACCTCCCATATGTACGCGGCTCAACCCACCTGAGCCATTGTGGACCTCGCCGCGCCCCAGTTGTACCATAATCCCATGCGCATTACGTTCTGGGGCGCGGCGAGGACGGTTACAGGTTCCTGTCACCTGGTAGAGACGTCCGGGGCAACCCTTCTCCTCGACTGCGGGATGTTCCAAGGCCATGAGGAGGGGAGAAACCGGGAGCCCTTTCCGTTCAGTGCTGAAGAGATCGACTATCTGATCCTCACCCATGCTCACCTCGATCACTGTGGGATGATCCCACGCCTGGTGCGGGAGGGGTTTAAGGGAAGGGTGATCTCCACCCCGCCCACAGCGGACATCGCCCGCTTGATCCTTCTGGATGCGGCACACCTTCAGGAAGAGGAAGCCGAGCGCGAGGCCCGCAAGGCAGTCCGGCGGGGAGAGCCCCCGCCAGCCCCCCTGTTTGACGTGGGGGATGCCCTCGCTGCCATGGATCACTTTTCCCTGCGCGTGGGCTACGGCGAGGAGGTGGAGCTTGGCCCTGGGGTGAAGGTGAAGCTCCACGATGCGGGCCACATCCTGGGTTCTGCCATCGTCGAGCTCTCCGCGGACGGCCACACCCTCGTCTACACCGGCGACCTCGGCTCCTGGGGCCGGCCCATCGTTCAGGACCCCTCCCTCCCGCCTAAGGGTGACCTCCTCATCTCAGAGGGCACTTACGGGGATCGGCCTCACCGCTCGTTCCAGGAGTCCGTGGATGAGTTTCGGGAGGCCCTGACCACGGTGCTCGGCCGGGGAGGGACTGTGCTCATACCCTCTTTCGCCCTTGAACGCACCCAGGAGGTGCTGTACGTCCTTTATCTACTTTGGAAGGAACACGACCTCCCTTGCGGGACACACATCGTGCTCGATTCCCCGCTTGGGAGTGCGATAACCCGCGCGTTCGCCCGATATCCGGACTGGTTCGACGAGGAAGGGCAGCGCCTTTTCTCTGGGGAAGAAAATCCATTTCGCTTTCCGCCCCTCAGCGTCACCAGATCCGTTGAGGAATCCAAGCGTCTCAACCACGCCGGAGGGGGCTACGTGATCATCGCCGGTAGCGGCATGTGCACCGGGGGGCGGATCCTCCATCACCTGCGCCATCGCCTGTGGCGAAAGGAGGATGGGGTGGTGTTCGTGGGTTACCAAGCCCGGGGAACCTTGGGACGCGCCATCGTGGACGGGGCCAAGCGCGTGCGTGTGCTCGGGGAGGAGGTGGCCGTGAAGGCCGATATCTGGACCATCAACGGCTTTTCCGCCCATGCCGACCAGGAAGAGCTTGCCCATTGGATCGCGCAGGCCCATGCCCCCAGGACCTTCCTCGTGCACGGGGAAGACCATGCCCTCTCCGCCCTGGCACAAAGGCTCACCCGACAGGGGCTCAGGGTGGACATTCCGGATGTAGGGGAAAAGGTCGAGATCTAATCCCCCACGCAAAGCCGCATTTCCAGTACGGCCTCCTTCAAACCCCATCGCGCCAGCTCCGCCGACAGCTTGAACTTAAGCTCGGAAAGCTCGCCCGATAGGGTGAGGGAGCCGCCCCAACTTCCCACGGCCACCTTCAGACGTCCCCCAAGCTGCCAGTCCTCCTCACCAAGGCGGAGTGAGGCACTGCCGGAAGCGCTTGGATAAAGCACAAGGTAAAAGCTACCGGAGACAGCCCTTTCAGTTGCCCCGAACTCCAGTGCGGCTGAGCTCAAGGAGCCCCCCAGCCCGTAGAGGTGAAGGCTAACCCAGTCTTCGTCTTGCAGTCCAAGGGATACCTGGGTGGACGTCACTCCCCCGGCCAGGGGGATTTCTACCCGCGTGCTTCCCCAAAAAGGGGCCTTCTCCAGGCGTGCGGCTGTCCAGGCTGTGGCCATGGGCACCCTGGCGGATAAGACCGCGGCCCAGGTGGTCCGCAGGCCCGCCTTGCCCTCCACGGTCCACCCCCCAAAAGCCCCCGAGGAGGTCACCTCCCCGGCTGCGGAAACGTCCAGTCTTCCCGTGCCGAGGAGCTTTGTACTCCCGGCGAGGGAGAAATTCTCCTCTTCCAGCTTCACCCCGGCGTAGAGAAGCCTGGCCTTGATCGGAAACAGGTCGAGTTCGCCTCGACCGGAGAAGGAGAGAGGACCTAACTCGCCGGAGAGGGCCGCCCAGCCCAAGCCGGATGTCCCCTCCCCCCAGGTGATCCGGGCTCCGAGTTCCCCGGCGCTCATCCCTAGACTCAAGGCCGACAGGCACAGCACCAATCCCAAGATTTTTCTCAACTGGATTCCTCCAATGCAGCCGCCACCGCTGCCACGGATCGCTTGACAGCCGGGGTGCGGAAGGGGACCGTGGCCCCATCGAGCTTCACGATCCACCCCCTCCGCCCCTTGGCCACAGCGATGAAGTAATGCTGCTGGAAGCCCTCGTCGCTTGAAAAGGCCCGCAGGAGGGCACTATCCCCATCCGGGGCGAAGAGGATCTCTTTGATCGCGAACGCCCCTTTCGGCCATACCTCCTTCAGCCCCACCAAAGAGTAAAGAACCTCCCTTTTCACCTCGGCGTTCACCCGAGCGTGTGGCATCTTCCCCTCCGCGATCCGGTTGACTTCAGCCGGCGAGCGGAGCTCGGCAAGCACGCGGATGACGCGCCGGCCTTGCTTTCGCCACTTGCGCTCATAGCGGGTCCCCGGCCCTTCCCGTGACAGGACCCGGGGGCCGTGGACAACAAACCATCCCCCGGCCTGTAGCCTATCTGCCACCTCGAAAGCATACCAATCGACATCCGTATTGAGCTCGAAGACGCCGCCCCTTTCAAGCACCGCTGCCAGGGTGCGGACGAAGTCCTGGTTCACCAACCGGCGCTTGGCATGCCGGGCCTTGGGCCAAGGACAGGGAAAGTGTACATACACCCGCGCAAGCGAGCCATCGGAAAAGAGTTCCCGCAGGGCAAACCGGCCGTCCACGCGGGCCAGGCGCACGTTTGCCAGGCCCCTCCTTGCCAGGCGTCGCCCGGTTTTCTCAAGGCACGTTAGGCTCACCTCAAAGCCGACGAAGTCCCAATCAGGGTGCTGTGCCGCAGCCTCGGCCAAGAACTCCCCATTTCCAAAGCCGATCTCAACGGCCAACGGTGCCCGGCGGCCGAACACGGCCTGCCAGTCCCCAGGAAGCTTCACCCATCTGCGGGGCTCGATCAGGTAACGGACCACCTCTAGGGCCATATCACAAGCTTAGACCATGGAGCATATAATGACAGGTCATGGTGCAGGTGGCAAAGGAACTCGTGGAGCTCGCCCAGGAACTCATCGCCGTTCCCACCCCGGCCGGGCGGGAGCATCGGATCCTGCCGCTTTTAGAGGATCGGCTCGTCCAGGCCGGGTTTTCGGTGCGGCGCCAGCCCGTGCCCGGCGCCGGGGAGAACCTCATCGCCTCCCGGGGCGAAGGGGGCCCATGGTTTGTCACCCACATGGACGTGTTCCCCCCTTATGAACACCCAGCCCCGTTCAGCCCCCGCGTGGAAGGCGAGGAGCTCATCGGCCGAGGGGCAGTGGACACCAAGGGCCAGATCGCCGCGCTCCTGTGGGCCGTCTCGGTCACCCAGGAACCGGTCCAGGTGGCACTGGTGGTGGATGAGGAACAGCTCGGCCGGGGATCGGAGGCACTGGAGGTGCCTACCGGGGCCCTTGGAGCAGTGGTCCTCGAACCCACCCGCTTGCGCATAGCTCCGGCCGAAGCCGGCTCCGTCGGCCTTGTGGTCCTGGCCGGGGGAAGGCCGGCCCATGGCACCATGCCTTGGCGGGGGAGCTCAGCGATCGAGCTTGCCTTCGCCCTCTACGAACGCCTTCTTTCCCTCCCCCTCATGCAACACCGCCATCCCCTGTTCGAGCGGGGCGCCTGGGTGAACCTGGGACGCATCCAAGGGGGCTATGACACCATGGTCGTGCCCAGCCGCTGTGAGCTAGAGCTCGATGTGGGGTTTGCCCCTGGGCTTTCGGCGACCGAGGTGGCAGAGCAAGTGAAAGGTGCCCTGGCCGAAGCTGAAACGGTCCAGATCACCGACATCTGGGACCCCTGGGAAACAGACCTTGAGGCCCAGGTGGTATCAGCCTTGAAGCTGGCTTTTCGCAACGCAGTCGGCAAGGAACCGGAGCTTTGGGGTATGCCCTCGTGGACCGACGGGGCGAACCTGGTAAAAAAGGGGGTCCCCACCGTGGTGTTCGGGGCCGGGGATCTGGCCGTGGCGCACACCTGGCGGGAATCGCTCCCCCTGTCAGAGCTGGGCCTGTTGGGCCAAGTCCTCTCAGAGCTCATCAGGATTTGGCCTCGCTTAAGGGCCGACACATCCTGATCCACTCGCCCCAGCGGCCCTCCTCCCTGAAGCCCAGCCTTCGGTACCAGGCCCGGGCCTGGACGTTCCCCTCCCCCACCCATAGCTTGGCCACCTTCCGTCCCCGGGCGCGACCGAGTTGAAACGCCCTCTCCATCAGTGCCCTGGCGATGCCCCTCCCTCGAAATTCCGGGGCCACCACTATCTCATGGATCTCAAGCACCTTGCCTCTCCTATCCCGCCAATTTGGATCGCAAGCGACAAACCCCACCGGACGTCCGAAAAGCTCGGCCACAAAAAACCCTTCGCGGCAATTGGCATATAGCCAACGCAAATAGGCAATCGCTTCCTCCTCGGAGGGTTCACCGTAGCGCTCAAGCCCCTGATAGGCCCGCATGTAAAGGCGTGCAAGTCCCTCCAGCTCGCCCTCGCGCGCCTCCCTAATCCAGAGCTCCATGGGGGTTTTATGGTAGTGAAAGGGGCCGGTTCTTACAGGATAAGGAGGCCCAACGTGATCCCGACGCTTCCCAAAAGCAGGCTCAAGGCAGCCCGATCCAGGGTGAGCTGAGGAAGCCGGGGATGGAGCCTCCTTGTCAGGAAAAACAGAAGCGAGCCTGCAAGGAGGGCAAGGACGCTTTGGCCCCAAAGATAAGGGTCAAGGAGGAAGGGGTATGAGACAAAACCCCAGATGGAGAGGGCAAAGAGAGCCAGGACAAGTGGTATCTCTCCTGCCAGGTGAAGCCTTCCCTCGGGGCGAAGGAGCGGGACGAGCTTGGCGAACGAAGCCACCGTCCCCACTCCAAGGGCGAAAAGGAGCCACTTCCCCCAGGCCGGGAGGGCGGCCCCCAGGATCCCTTTGGCGGCGAACCCCGCCAGGGGCGGGAGCCCGGCGATGGCCCATGTCCCCACGGCAAGCCCCATGGCCGGCCCCCAGGAGAGGCGGCCCCCAAGCTCTTCGATCCGCCGCACCCCGGCCTGCTCGATCGCCTTTCCAGCGGAGAGAAAAAGGAGCCCCTTGAACAGGCCGTGGGCAAGCGCGTAAAGGAGGGCCCCGTCGGCTCCAAACAGCCCGAACCCGATGAGCATGTACCCTAGCTGAGACATGGTCGAATAAGCGAGAAAGTACTTCAGGTCCTGCTCCCAGAGCGCATAAAGGAGGCCCCCGAACCCGGTCAAGACGCCAAGGGCGACGAGCACCGGCCCCGCGGAAAACGCCTCTCCCAGGCGGAGGAGGGCCACGATCCCCATCTTCACCACCAAGCCCGAAAGCAGCGCGGAGACGGAGTGAGGGGCACGGCCATGAGCACGGGGAAGCCAAAGCCCAAACAGGAAAACGCCGCCCTTCACCGCCGCCCCGGAGAGAAGCAGCCCCGCCCCCACCGCAAGCGCCGGATCAGCCGCCCTCGCCAGGCTTCCGATCTCGCTCAAGGACAGGGTGCCGAGCCGCCCATAGACAAGGCCAAGGCCGAAAAGGTAGAGGATCATCCCCACCGTGGTGAGGATGAGGTACTGAAGGCTGGCCCAGACCGAGGCCGGGCGGCTCTCATAGCCAACGAGGAGGAAAGAGAGGAGGGAAGTTAGCTCCAAGCACACGTACAGGTTGAATAAGTCCCGGGAGAGGACCAGGGCCAAGGTGGTTCCCACAAGCAAGGTCAAAAGCGGATGGAACGCTCCCCTTCGTCGCCGTTCCTCCCACAAGACCGCCGCATGTAGGACGAGGGCCAGGGACCAAAACCCAAGGGCTACCGTGTCCCCAATCAGGCGGATCCCCCACGGCCCCGGGCCCAGGGCGGACTCGGGGAATCCGGGACACCAGACGATCAGCGTCCCGGCCCCCACCGCCCAGGCGAGCACCCCCATCAGCCAGCCACGCCCCAGAAAGCCCAACACCCCCAGGGCGAGGTACGCCGCCACGCCCAAAAGCGCCGCGTTCATTCCTCCTCCAATCGCTCCAGGTGCCTGACATCTTGGGTGTGGCGG
>JAGGRX010000174.1 GCA_021159405.1 Candidatus Bipolaricaulota bacterium
TTCAGGAAGTCCTTGCAACCGGATCCACTCCCACCTGACGACTAGTCAAGCTACAGCTAGACTAATCCTGAAGGTGATGTCCCGAAAAGCGATGTTATGAGAGCGCGCGCCGTGTCAACCGGTAGTGTCCCGGAAAGTGTGCCCCACCTTGGGGCATGGTAGCCTTCCCACAAAAACGGAAACAGAAAGGAGGGGAAAGCCACTATCCGCTGGCTTGGAGAAGGTCGTCTCCTTGGCTCGAGGTTCAAGCGTCTGACTCGGGGTCAGGTTGGTTAGCCGTCCGGAAAGCTTCGTCCAGGTCGCGGTAGGCAGCGGCGAAGGAGGCGGCAAACCAAGGCTTGAACACTAGCTGCACCCCAGACGAGATGAGGAGCGCCAGCTCCCACCGGACCAATCCCTCTACCAACAGATAGCCTACCCCACCCAGGAAGAGAAATAGCCCCAGATATACCAATCCCAAGCCGAGCAGGGAACGGCTGTATCCCAGCGTGATGAGCCTGCTCTCGCCCAAGGCTTTCAGTGCGCCCCGACGCTTGTCCACTGCTAGCAAGGGCGAGAACATGTATCTCAAGGTCCAAATCACCCCTGGGATCACCAGCAGGAGAAACCCGAGGGCCATGATAATGTGAGTGAGCCAGTAGGCCCCCAATACCGGTAGCGGCAAACGAAACGGAGCCAGCATGTCCCCTAAGGCCCCCTCATCCCGAACAGCTCGCAGGGCCAGGAACTGATAGCCCACGTCGAGCAGGGGTCGGATCACCAAGCTCACAAAGTAATCCATAAACAGTAGGAAGCCATTAGGGGAGGAGGCAGCCGCCGTTTCAGTTCCCGGGGGAAAGGTGATGAGTCCGCCCCAGCGCTCGAGGAGTTGTTGCAGTAAGCTCACCACCAACAAGATCAGCACTCCGGAGAGGAGAAGCCAGCGATGCTGGGAAAATGCCCGCCACCCCTCAGAAAGCCAGCTTCCTGCCGTGCACTTCCTCATGCGCCCATTTTATCCAAGGTAGTCCTATGACAAGTGAGGGATTGCCTTGTAGTGTCTCGCTATCAGTTGAGCGAGAGATTCAGCGCCAACCGCGGCAGGATCAGCCGAACAAGCGAAGGATATCCCGCCAAGTGATTAGGACCATCAGCCCTAGCAAGATGAGAAACCCTAAAGTGTGAATGGCTGTCTCCACCGCCGGGGACACTTTCCTCCTTGTCACCAGCTCGAACAGGGCGAAGGCCATCCGCGCCCCGTCCAGGGCAGGGAAGGGGAGCAGGTTGAAGACGCCGAGGTTAAGGCTGATGAACGCAATGAGGAGCAGGGTGGCCAGCCCCCCCGCCTTAAGCCCTTGCGATAGGATCCCTGCCATCCCCACAGGCCCGGTTACCGCTTCCCCAGCCGGGATGCTTCCCCGGACGAGCCCCCGCATCGCCTGGCCCAAAAGAACGAAGAACTGCGCTACCTGCCTGCCGGCAAGTTCGATCGCTGTCCCCAACCCCGGGCGCTCCACTACTTGGGGGAGCTTTCGGAAAGTCGCCCCGGAGAGGAGGTCGTCGGGCTCAAGTGGGGGCAGTGAGATGTCCACCGTCTCCTCGCCTCGGATCACGGAGATATTGCGGCAACCGTCCTCAAGCGCCCCATACAGCTCGGCCAGGGAGTTCACCTTGCGGCCACAGGCCGCGACGATCCTATCCTTCGGCCGCAATCCCGCCCCCCAGAGCGGGGAGCCCGTTTCCAGTTCCTCCAACTCGGCGAGGAGCACCTGAGTGGAGAAGTAGGCACCCACAAGATACCGTCCCTCATCAGGGTGCCATTTGGGAACGATCTCCACCTTTTGGCGCTCGCCGTTTCGGATGAGCTCGAAGGTCACCGGCCCCGGGGCAGCGGCTTGGATGGCAGGCCCCACGTCCTCCCATAGCCAGATCGGCTTCCCCTCCACCGACAGGACCACATCCCCCAGCTCCAAGGCCTGGGCTGCCGGCTCCCCCGGGATGACCCCTGCCACCTGGACACGGGGAAGGCCAAAGCCCAGGATGGCCCCCACTGCGATCAGCCCGGCTAACACGACGTTGGCCACCGGGCCGGCCAGGGACACAAGCAGCCTTACCCAGGCCGGCCGACCGTAATAGGTGCGCTCGAAGGGCACGTCGGTGGAAGTGCCCTCCTCCCCGGCCAGGCGCACAAATCCGCCAATGGGAAACGCCCGTAAGGAGTAGCGGGTCTCACCCCGACGGCGGGAGAGGAGGACAGGCCCAAATCCGATGGCGAATTCCTCCACCGCCATCCCGAGAAGCTTGGCGGCAAGGAAGTGCCCGGCCTCGTGGGCCGCCACCAAGAAAAGCAGCGTGACAATGAGCAATAGCCAGGTCACAGGCGCTCCGCCTCCAGTCGAACGACCTCCTTGGCGTCCGGCTCCACTTTATACCCCTCGGCGATGCGAACTCCCACCACCCACGCGACCCCCTTTTGGTCGCAGACGAGTGGCCAACTGTCCCGTTCTCTCCGGGGAATCCGGGCCTCCATGAGAAGGTCCTTGACCTTCTTGTGTCCGGAGAGGCCCAGCGGCTGGATCTTATCCCCCGGGCGCCGGGGTCGCACGGTGAAGGGCAGGGCCACCTTCCTCGGGTCCAAGTAGGCGACGAATCTTAAGGGCGGGACGATGCTTTCCGGGCGGGGGATGAGTTCCGCCCTAAGCCGGAAGCCCGCCTCAGGCAACTCCACCTCCCCGGGAAGGGGAAGCTCCACCGGCTCGAACGGAGATCGCCCATCTTCCTTCCGACCGATGAGGAGCTTATCTTGCTCCACCTGGGCTAGGAAGCCCCGGGGCAAGGCCACCTCGCCGGGATTCCCCTTGGCCACGAGCTTCAGGATGTCTTCAACGTGCACGCGCTCAAGGCCTCGGGCTCCTCCTAAGGCTGCAATCAGCGCCCTCCGCAGGGCCAATGCCTGGACGGCCCGGGGCAGGGCCCGTAGCCTGCCAAGATCGATCCTGTCCCCATCCTTGATCTCCTCCAAGACGCGTCGAGTCGCCCAATCCAGGGCCTCCTCGGCCTCGGCCCACAGCTCCCCGGCCCGCGCCAGGGCCTCCTCAGCCCGGGGGTTGTAGCGGGAAAGCTGCGGGAGAAGCTCAAGCCGGATGGCGTTCCGGAGGTACCGGGTGTCCTGGTTGGTGGGATCGTCGTGGAAGGGGATCGCGTGCTTGCGGCAGAAGGCGCGGGTCTCCTCCCGCGAACAGGCAAGGAGCGGCCGCACGTACGGCGGTGAGGAGTAGGTGAGGCCCTTGAGCCCACCCGGGCCTGCCCCGCGCAGGAGGTGCATAAGCACAGTCTCCGCGAGGTCCGTCCTGGTATGTCCCAGGGCGATCTTTTGGGCTCCAGCTTCCTCGGCCGCCCGGGTCAGGAACCCCTGCCGCACGATCCTGGCCGCCTCCTCCAAGTTCTTCCGCTCCCGCCTGGCCAATTTCGGCGCGTCCGCCCGCTCGTAGATCAAGGGCAGCCCCAGGTCCTCAGCAGCATAGCGCACTACCTTGAGGTCCTCGGCGGTGTCGGCCCGAATCCCGTGATCGAGATGGGCGATGGTGAGCCGGAGGGAAAGCTCCTTTTTCAGCCAGTACAGGGCGTAAAGGAGGGCCATGGAATCAGCCCCCCCGGACACGGCCACCAGCACATGCTCCCCGGGGCGGATCAGCTTGCGATTTGTAATCGTTTTCTTAACCTTTTCCAGCATCCCGCTTTAAGGATACCCTAACGTCTTCCCGCGTGATCGGGGAGTCAATCCGTTCTATAATGGTTCCGCGAGGATGCGGAGGATGATCTTAGCCAGTGTGTTGGGCCTCGGGCTCGTCTCCCTTGGACTTATAGGGGCCCAGACGGACGGAAGCGGAGCGGATCTGGAGCTCCTCAAGCGCCTGCTCTCCCCTCCGGGGGGAGAACCTCGGATCGTCGAGATCGCATTAGGTCGCCTTCCGGAGGCATGGCCTGCGGAGATCCCGATCCCGGAGGAGGCGGAGATCATCGGTGGATTGGCCCATTCCGACGGTACCGTTCAAGTTCGCTTTTCCGTTTCTTGGGACCCAGAAACCCTCGCCCTCTTCTACCGACAGGCGCTCGTTTCTAAGGGATGGTCCCCAAGCGAAGCAGCCCCGGCCTACTTACCGGGCTTCTGCCTGTGCCTGGGGAACGAGGCGGTTTTCGTGGTAGCAGCCCAGGAGAGGTCTCATACCGAGGCTGCCGTCTACTACTACCCTGCGTACCCCCTCTGTTCCCCAGAAGATGGCCAACGGCGTGTGCTTCCGCAGTTTGTGCACCGGGCGCCCGTCAGCGGTGGCGGGGGAGGGTCTTCTGGAGCGCCGCTGAAGTCGGAAGAGGTGTGGTTTGAACTGGTTTCCACCGAGAAGGCGGCGGAGCTCGAAAGGTTTTATCGAGAGCAATTCCTCGAGGCGGGCTGGGAGCTCGTCGACCAAGGCACCGAAGGGGCCGCGGCGTGGAGCCGGTTTCGGAAGCGGGATGAATGGGGAGCAATGCTGCTTGTGATCGAGACACTCAAGCCCGGAACTCGGGTCGTATTCGCCATGGCCACACGTTTGGGAAGGTGAGATGGAGCTTGCCACCCTGCTTTGGGCGCTGGGGGACCTTCCGGCAGCCATGGCCGGGACGGGGGAACTTGCCCTGGGCCCGGCCCCTTGGGTCCTCCTCCCGCTAGGGAACCTTCAGCTCTTTTGGACCCCAGACCTTCCGGTTCCCAAAGCACGCCTCCGGCTGCTTTCCGGGCCTTGGTTCCTGTGGCTGGACCTCCCCCCTCCACGCATCGCCCTGGGGCGGGCACCTGCATACGCCCTGGTGGCCCTGGTCCGTGGCCCTGAGGGGGTGAACCTTGCTTGGGAGCTCCCGGCCGCACCCTGGCTTTCGGTCTACGGGAGCCTGGGGAGCGTGCTCGGATGTGGCTTCCGCGTGAGGTGCCATCCCGTGTGGGGGGAGCTTTTTGTGAAGGGGGGTGAGCTTTCCTTATGGGCCGGGCTTTCGCTTTCCTTCTGATCTTCGCCCTCTCTCTTCCGGCGGGTGGCTGGGAGATCACGATCGCCTTTACAAACGATCTCCACGCCTCCCTGGAACGCCTTCCGGAAATCGCTCCCCTCCTCGCCCAAGCGGACCTGGTCCTCGACGCCGGGGATGCCTGGGAGGACCTGTACCGGCTCACCGGGCTCCCCCAAGCAGTGGAGATGGCCCGAAAGATGGGTGAACTGGGCTACGACGCCATGGTCCTCGGGAATCACGAGATGTACTTAGGTCCGGCCCTCAGGGAGGTCATTGCCGCAGCCCCCTTCCCGGTCCTCGCCACCAACCTCAAGGGCGGGCCTGCGGTCCAAAAGTTCCTGGTTTTCGACGTCAAGGGGCTGCGGGTACTGATCCTGGGGTTCCTGTGGAAGGAGTATCCGTGGCCTTTGTGGCCAGGCATCAAGATGCTTGACCCTATCCAAGCAATCCGGAGAGTGTTGGCGAACGCCCCACCCCACGACCTCCTCATCTTCCTGGGGCACATGCACTTGGAGCGTGCCGAAAGGATCGCCCGGGCCTTCCCCGAATGTGACCTGTTCATCCTGGGGCATGACCACCTTTGGCTTGAAGAACCGGTTTGGGTGGGAAACGTCCCCATCGTCCAGGCCGGGCATCGGGCCGGGGCGGTGGGCCTGGTGCGCCTTACCGATCAGGGACTAGCCTACGAGCTTGTGCGTACGGGGACAACCACTCCCCTTCCCAGCTTCTGGCTCCCTGCGCTCGCAGCCGCCCTCGCCCTCTTCCTCCTCCCCTAGGCACTCCCGGACGAAGTCCCTTGGAGCCGCTGGGGGCGGGTGGTAGATTTGAGGACGTGACGATAGTCATCGGTATCACGGGCCCGGCGGGATCAGGGAAGTCTACTGTCTCGCGGATGCTGGCCCGCAGGCCGGGCATCGGGCATGTGGACTGCGACGAACTCGCCCATGTCACCTATCGTCCGGGAGGGCCTGCCTACGCTCGGCTTCTGGGCCGGTTCGGGGACGAGATCCTGGAGCCGGACGGCTCCGTGAACCGCAGGCAGCTGGCGGAGCTTGCCTTCTCCGACCCCAAGGCAAAGGAAGACCTCGAGGCCATCGTGCATCCCCTGGTGATGGAGAAGGTCAAAAGAGAGATCCGGCGACATCAGGCCCTGGGGACGCGGTGGCTTCTGGTAGAGGGGGCGCTGCTCCTCTCCTCACCTCATGTGGACACCTCGCTCTTCGACGCCTTCGTCTGGCTCTCCGCCCCGGAGGAGGAGCGACGCAAGCGGCTCCTCGCCGCCGGGCTCCCTTGGGACATCGTGGAGAAGCGCCTCCAGGCCCAGCGGGAGCTCCTTCCCCCCAAAGCGGAGAACGTGTACGTAGTGGATGCAAACATCCCTCCGGCGGACGTGGCAGCCCGAGTCCTAGAGCTGCTCCAGACCTTGGAGGAAAGGCGAAAAGGGGGAAGATAGCCTGCCCCGAGAGGGCGTTGCGACGGGGCTTAAGAGCCATAAAATGGCCGGCATGGAGCCGCTTGAGCTCGCGCGTCGCCTCCTTTCGGCTGGGCCCATCTGCGACCGGTGCCTGGGCACCAGGTTCGCAAGGTTGGGACATGGGCTCTCGGCAGCGGAGCGGGGACAGCTCCTGCGGGCCGCGGCCGGCGGTGTAGAGGTAAACAGCGAGGACTGCTGGGTCTGCGGTGGCCTCTTCTCTAAGGTCCCCGAGTGGGCACGGCGGGCAGCGGAACTCGCCCAAGGGTACGAACATGCCACGTTCCTGTTCGGCGTACACCCAAGCCCGCGCTTGGAGGCGGTGCAGGAGTTCTTGGACGAACGCTTTCCCTCCCCTTGGGCCGAGCCGGTGCGCCGGGAACTCAACCGGGAGCTAGGTCGCCAGTACGAGCGGCTCCTCCCGGAGGGCAGCGAGGTGTCGGTGGATTTCCACCGGCCCGACCTTCAATTCATCGTGGACCTTGAAACAGGGAAGATCACCATGAAGGTCGCCTCGGCCTTTTTCTTCGGACGGTACAGAAAGCTCGTGCGGGGGATCCCCCAGACACACTGGCCCTGCCGGGCCTGCCGGGGTCGAGGCTGCGAGCGCTGCAACTTCACGGGCAAGCAATATCCCACCTCGGTGGAGGAGCTTATCCTGCCGGCGTTCCTTGAGGCCTGCCAGGGAGAGGGCGGGCACCTGCATGGGGCGGGAAGGGAAGACATAGACGCGCGCATGCTGGGGCGCGGCCGGCCGTTCGTGGTGGAGGTCAAAGCCCCCAGGCGCCGCACCGTGGACCTGGAGGAGATCGCGGCGAGGATCAACGAGGAAGCAGGTGGCAAGGTGGAGGTGCTGGACCTCAGGCCCGCGACGGCGGATCTGGTGAAAAAGGTCAAAGACCTCCACGCGGACAAGCGCTACCGGGCAAGGGTGACCCTCGAGCGCCCGGTGTCCGAGGAGGCCCTCCGGGAGGCGCTAGCCGGCCTAGTGGGGGAGATAAAGCAGCGGACTCCCATCCGGGTGCGCCACCGACGGGCGGACCTCGTTCGCCGTCGCCGCGTCCACCAGGCCACAGGCAAGCTCCTCTCCCCCACGGAGGCAGAGGTCGAGTTTCTGTGCGAGGGAGGCTTGTACGTCAAGGAACTCGTCTCCGGGGACGAGGGAGGTACCCACCCCAGCCTCGCTGAGCTCCTCGGCATCCCGGCCCGCGTCACCGAACTCGACGTCCTCGAAGTGCTGGACAATCTGCGTCTCAGAGAAGCTTCCCTGTCTTGCGAAGAAGATAACGCTCATAGATGAGGTCGATTTCCCCTTCACGCACCCGGAACTCCACCGGGAGCCGGCGGCCCCGCTGCAGGGCATAGAATGTTCGCACATCCCCTTCAAGCGCCTCCGGGACGAGGGGAACGATGAGGTCGGTGTATTTGTCCCTGATCTCGAGAGAGAGTAGGTCCCCCATTCTCTTCACCTGGGCCCGCATCGTGCCCCTATAGGTCTCGTACGTTCCGGTAAGCTCGGCCAGGGCTCTATCCGTCTTTACAAACGGAAGCCGTTCTGGGTCCTCCCCCAGCATGATGGCCAGGCCGTACATGCCAAGCTGGGAAAGCGGATAGCCACTTCCGTTAGCCAAAAGCGCAATCCCCACGCCCTCCTCCGGGATAAAACCTATGTAGGCGGTGGAGACGAGGACCGAGCCCCCATGGCCGATGAGCTTCCGCCCTAGGAAATCGGGGATGACCTGGAGGCCGTAGCCGTACCCCTCCTCCCCGAACGGGCCTTGCCAGGGCACCGCGACCCGCGGGGTCTCCATCGCCTCCACCGACTCCCGCGAAACGAGGCGCACCCCGCCAGCTTCGCCCCAACCGAGGTACATGGCGATATAGCGGGCGAGGTCCAGCACGCTGCTTATGAGACCTCCGTCGGAGGAGATGGCCCCATAGGGGTAGGTGGAGGGCTTCCTCTCCCCGTCGCGGGTGATCACATACGGCGTGGCCACGTCGGGGTCCTTTTCCACCTCTTCCTTGCGAAAGAAGCTCCGGGCCATCCCCAGAGGCTCAAGCACGTTGCGCTTCACGTACTCCTCATAAGGAAGCCCAGAGCACCGCTCTACGATGGCCCCGAGGAGCACATATCCCTCGTTCAGGTAGAACCAGCGCTCCCCGGGACGCGCCACGGCCCAGTCCCCGGCTTCGGCCATGAAGGTGAGGAGATCGGAGTAGCTGGCGATCGGAAGCCAGTTTTCCCCCGCCCCGGTGACCTCCCGGATCACCGCCTCCGCATAGGCCAGGGCCGGAATCCCGGAGGTGTGGGAGAGGAGGTGCCGGATCACTATCGGCTCCCCCCTTGGCCGAACCTTAAGGGGCACGTACTTTTCCACTGGGTCGTCGAGAGAAAGCACGCCCTTTTCGGCAAGTTGCATGATGGCAAGGGCGGTGAAGGACTTGGTGACGGAGCCGATCCCGTAAAGGGTCCTCATGGTAGCAGGGAGGCCAAGCGCTAGGTCTCGGAATCCAAACGCCCTTTCCCAAACAATTTCCTCCCCCCGGACGGCAGCGACACTCAGCCCGGGGAGCTTTGTTTCGGCCATCTTCTCGAACACGAACTCCGTAAACTTTTCGGACGGCAAGCTTCCACCTCCAACACCATTTTTAACCTACTCCATCGCACTCCGCCTAACCTTATCCTTCCCCGTTGCTCGTAATCTCCACCAAGCCTCCTCCATTCCCTTGAAAGGAGCCTCCCCTCCTCCCTTGATGGGCAATGGCATTGACTTAAGAAAAGATGGAGATGTGAACGGCACTTTTAGCTAG
>JAGGRX010000169.1 GCA_021159405.1 Candidatus Bipolaricaulota bacterium
GGGGAGTTGATCGATGAGCTGACCCAGGTTGAGTCTGCGAATACTTGATCGAAAAGGTTGCCTGTCAGGGACGAGGGCGTACGGTGCGGGCAAGCAGGCTCAGCAGGAAAAAGCCGGTGGCCACGAGCACGATCGCCGCCCCGGAAGCGATCCCGGTCCAATACGAAACATATAGGCCCAGTACCCCGGAGAGCGCCCCAAGCCCTGCCCCCAACAGCATCATCGAGGAAAACCGCTTAACCAGGAGGTACGCGGTGGCCGCTGGGGTCACCAGCATCGCCAGCATGAGCGCCACCCCCACGGTTTGAAGCGAAACCACCACCGTCACCGCGATCAAGACGAGCAGGAGGTTTCGCAAAAGCCCGGTGGGAAGCCGGAGGGTGGCGGCAAGGTCCGGGTCGAAGGTTATGACCAGAAACTCCTTGTAGAAAAGCAGCACGGTCAGGAACACCGCCCCGCCGAACGAGGCGATGAGGACAAGGTCGAAACTCGAGACCGCAAGGACGTTCCCGAACAGGAAGTGCGCCAGGTCCACCGCGTAGCCCCGCACCGTGGAGATGAGGGCGATCCCCAGGGCGAACATGGCGGCAAACACGATGCCGATGGCCGTGTCTTCCTTGAGCCTGCCCCGTTTGGATACGGCCCCGATCCCCAAACTCGCCAGGATCGCTGTGGCCAGCGCCCACCAGAACAAAGACCGGCGGCTTCCCCCGCTCACGAGGTACCCCACCGCCACCCCGGGCAGGATTGCGTGTGCCAAGGCATCCCCGAAGAAGGCCATTCCCTGCAGGACCACATACGTCCCCATCACCCCACACAGCGCCCCCACCAAAGAGGAGGCGATAAGGCCCCGCACCATGAACGGGAAGGCCAAGGGGGTCAGGAAAAAGTTAGCGAGCGCCTGCATCTTTTTCTTCTTGGGTGCGGCAGGGATCCGAGAGGACCACGCCCCCGCCGGCCGCGGGGAGCCTCCGCAAGCGGCCGCCGAACGCCTCAACCAGCCGGGCCGGGGTGAACACCTCGGCCGGAGCCCCGAGGCCGATCACCCGCCGGTTCAAGAGGAGCACCTTCGGGAAATGCTCAGCGGCGATGTCAAGGTCGTGAAGGCTCAAAAGCAGCGTTACCTTCCGCTCCTTAAGGAGGTCGAGGAGCTTCAGGATCGCGCCTTGAGCGGTGACGTCCAAACCGGCCAGGGGCTCGTCCAACAGCACCAGCTCCGCCTCCTGGGCAATGGCGCGGGCGATGAACATGCGCTGCTGCTGCCCGCCGGAGAGTTCTCCGATCTGCCGGCCGGAAAGGTCGCTTAGGCCCACCGCCTCCAAGGCCTCCCGCACCAGGGCCCGGTCCCGGGGGCCGGGACGGCGCAACAGCCCCAGCCGCCCTACCCGGCCCATCATCACCACATCGAACACCGTGACCGGGAACCGCCAGTCTATCTCCGACCGCTGCGGGAGGTAGGCGATGCAGATATGGCCGCAAGGGTCGTGGCCGTGGATCCTCACCTCCCCAGAGCTCGGGGAGAGCACCCCCGCGATCACCTTGAGCAGGGTGCTTTTGCCGGCCCCGTTTGGCCCCACGACCGCCAGGCGCTCCCCACCCTCCAGGCTGAAGTTCACGTCCTCAAGGGCTGGCCGGCCGTCGAAGCGCACGTATACGTGCTCCACCTCCAGGGCCGGGGCTCCGGGAACGTGGGCTACGTACCCCTTCCCAATCCGGCCTCCCCGAAACGGAAAGAGAGACGGCCGGCAACCTCTGCCCTCGCCAGAGGGCCTATCCCGCATCCTCACCCCCCAAGGCGGCCACGATGCTCGAGACAAGCTGACGCATGAGATCGAGGTAGGTCGGGGCCGGGCCCTCGGGACCCGACAGGGCCCCCACGTAAAGCCTGACCACCCTCACCCCGGTGTCGACGGCTACGCGTTCCACCAAAGGGGAGGTTGTGGTATGAGCTACGAAGATCGCCGGGACCGCAAGCTCCCGGATCTTGTCCTCCAGGGCAGCGAGCTCCCGCGCCGAGGGCTCGGCCAGGGTGCTGAACCCGGGGAGGATCGCCGCCGCTTGCCGGAATCCGTACCGGGCGGCGAAGTAGCCCAGCGCCAGGTGATCAACCACCAGGATCCGCCTTTCCTCGGGGACCTTTTCCACCTCTCTTCGGATCCAAGCATCGAGCTCCTCGAGCTTTCGGCGGTATGCGGCCGCCCGGCCCCGGTAGTCGTCCGCATGCTCCGGGTCTAATTTGGCCAACGCCGCGGCGATGTTCTCCGCCCACACGGCCACGTTATTCGGATCCAGCCACACGTGGGGGTCCACCCGCCCGTCGGCGAAGGAGCGCAAGGGAATTCCCTCCGACACGGAGACCACCCGGCGGGCCAGCCCCAGCAGTGGTTCCAGAGCGGCCTCCAGGCCAGCTCCGCACACGAACACCACGTCCGCCCGGGAAAGAAGCGCTGCCTCCTGGGGGGTGGGCTCAAACGTATGGGGATCTGTGTCAGGAGGGAAGAGCACCGCGAGGTCCACGAGCTCCCCGGCCACCTGGCGCACCACGTCCCCCAGGATGGAAGTGGTGGCCACGGCCCGCAAGGGAGCAGCCACCCCTGCCAAGCTCAGCACAAGCAGGATCACTGCTCCAAGAAAGATTTTAAACTTCATGCCTCATCCTCCTCTGACAATCCGGGCACAGCCCGTAGAACTCCAAGAGATGCCCCTCCACCAGATAACCGTATTTTTCACTGAGCTCCTGGGCCAGGGCGCCCGCCGGACAGCCGGACAGGGGAAGTTCGGCCCCACATCCCCGGCACACCAATCGATGCGTGCCCCCCTCAGAGCATTGGTAGCGCACCCCTCCCGGAGCGAGAAGCGCCCGGGCCAGGCCCAGTCGGACGAGCAGGGGCAAGGTTCGATACACCGTAGCCCGACCCAGCCCTGCGTGCCGGGCACGCCCCAGTCGCCACACCTCGGCCGCGGAGAGGGGGGTGCTGGCCTGTCGAAGGACCGCGAACACCGCCCGCCGTGCCGGAGTCAGCCTGTATCCCGCTTCCCTAAGCCTCGTCTCAAACCCGGCCGACATTCGCCCTCCCAAGTAAATGATACAATGTCTCAACTAGCACGTCGAGCTCAGGTTGCCCGCGCCAGCACATTCTGGTAACCTGCGGTTGCCTAATGGCCATGGTTATCGGAAATGGTTGGAGGCGAGTAGAAGAGCTTGTGGGCCAGCATCTCTCCCAGGTGGAAGAAGCTCTGAGCAATTTTGAGAAGTCAATCGATGCTTACCTTAGGGGAGATTGGAAGCAGGCCGAAGAATTGGCCTACGCCACCCACCGGGCCGAGGGGCGCGCCGACGACGTGCGCCGCAAGGTGGAGACCGAGATCTTGCGTGGGGCCCTCCTTGCGGGCTCCCGCCGCGATGTCCTGGAGATCATCGAAGGCACCGATAAACTGGCCAACGCCGCCGAGGCCGCCCTTGATTACCTCATCCCCCAGCGGGTGGAGATCCCCGAGGAACTAAAGCCCCTGATCCGGGCCATCGTGGGGAGGAGCGCCGATATCATGACCGAAGTGAAAACCGCCCTGCATCTTCTGTTTTCCGACATGCGACGGGCGCTTGAGTCCACCCAAAAGATCGAGGCCATGGAGTCCGAAGTGGACCACTTTGAGCGGGAGGCCATCCAGAAACTATTCCGGATGGACATCGACCTCGCCCAAAAGCTCCATGTGCGGGGGTTCATCGAAGAGCTAGTAGAAATCTCCGACCGTGCCGAAGACCTGTCCGATAGGATCGAGATCATGGTGGCCCAGCGGCGGGCCTGACGCCTGGGTTGAGCGGCTCCTGCGGGAGTCGTGGTACAGCTCGGGTGGCCACGAGCTTTGCCCCTGTATCAAGCAGGTTTTCCAAGATCACTTGACCGAGCTCCACGGGGGCGTTTACCGAAAGCCCTTTCACAAGTTCCATGATCTGTGGGATGAGGTTCTTCGGGATGGGACGGTCGGTCTTCACCGAGACCAGGGGTAGCTCCCCCCCGAGGACCTTGACACTAGTGGCTAGCACCCGCCGCGGCTCCACCGCCTCCTCCCGAGCGTAGGCCTCCCCCCGGGGGCAACGGTTCCCGGAAACCGAGATGACCTTCCCGTTCTCTACCTCCACGGTGAGCTCACAGCCCACCGGACAGGAGATGCAGATGAGCCTCTTTTTCACGCCGGGCTCACCTCCACCCGCACCTCGGGGAGCCCGGCAAGCTCCTCCAGGGCCTCCCCGCTCAGCTTCACCTCGATCATCTCGGTGGGGCGCACCCCGACGTGGTTCCGCGTGACCACCCCGCCTATGCTCACCCTTGCCCGGGGGAGGGGATGGGGGACCCGGATGTAGACCGGGGTCGGAACCCCGGGGACGAGGCGGTGCGGCACAAGATGCAGCACGTTCTCTCCCCGCACGAGCGGGACCGCCCTCCCCTCGGGGAGCTCGCCCCGGGCGTAGCGGGCGGCGAATGTCCCGGCCCGGGCCCCGAGCGCGGCCACCGAGTCCACAAGATCGAACACCGCTACGTTGTTCCCGGCGGCGAACAGCCAGGGCACCTCGGTCTGGAGCCGGGCGTTCACCACCGGGCCACGGTTCAAGGGGTCGAGCGGGACGAAGCCCTCGATGAGGCGGTTCTCGGGGATGAGCCCCACCGAAAGGACCAGGGTATCGACCTCCACATACCGCTCCGTCCCCGGCAGGGGCCGGCCCTCCTCGTCCACCTCCACCACCGTGACCCCCTGGAGGCGGTCTTTGCCGTGCACCTCGGCCACGGTGTGCCGGAGGAGAAGCGGGATCCCAAAGTCCTCCAGGCACTGGACCACGTTCCTCATGAGCCCCCCGGGGAAGGGCCTGAGCTCCAGGACCGCCACCACCTCCACCCCCTCGAGGTGGAGCCTGCGGGCCATGATGAGGCCGATGTCGCCCGAGCCGAGGACGATCGCCTTCCTTCCCGGCAGGAGTCCGTGGATGTTCACCAGCCTCTGGGCGAGGCCGGCGGTGTAGATCCCGGCGGGACGGGCCCCAGGGATCCGGAGGGCCCCGAAGGGCCGCTCCCGGGCGCCAGTAGCCCAGATGAGAGCCTTGGGACGGAATTTGAGAAGTCCTTTCGGGGAGGCGGCGACGACTGAGGGGCCCTGGGGGTTCACCTCGAGGACAGTGCAACCCGTGACGGCCTCCGCCCCGGAGGAATCGAACTCGCCCAGGAGGCGGTGGGCGAACTCCGGGCCGGTGAGCTCCTCCCGGTAGCGGTGCAGGCCGAACCCCGGGTGGATGCACTGCTCCAGCACCCCGCCCAGGCGGTCGTTCCTCTCGATGAGGAGGGCGTCTGCTCCCTCCCGGGCTGCGGCCGCCGCGGCCGCGATCCCGGCCGCCCCACCGCCCACCACCAGCACATCTATTTTGCGAACCCTCACGGCCGCACCTTCCCCATAACGAGCGGGGAGCTGGGGTCCCGGAGGGGAACCTCCTCGGGCTCCACCCCGAGCTCCCGAGCCAGGATCTGGAGGATCCTGTCGGTGCAAAATCCCCCCTGGCAGCGGCCGAAGCCCGCCCGGGTGCGGAACTTCACCCCGTCGAGGCTCCGGGCCCCGCGACGGATCGCCTCCACGATCTCCCCTTCGGTCACCCGGTTGCAGAAGCAAACGATGCGGCCATAGCGGGGATCCTTGCGGATGAGCTCCTCCCACTCCGCCTCGGATAGCTCCGCGACCCTGGGGATGCCCTTGCGGATCGGGTTGAAGGAGCCTCTTCGCGAGAGGGAAAGCTCCGAGGCCATCACCTCGCAGGCGAGCCACTTGGCGATGGCCGGGGCGGCGGTGAGCCCCGGGGAGCGCATGGCCGCCGCCTGGTAGAACCCCTTCACCACGGTCGGCCCCACCACGAAGTCCTCCTGGGGGGATTCCGGGCGCAGCCCGGCGAAGGTCTTGATCGCCTGGGAGAGGTCCACCCCGGGGACGAGGCGCCGTGCCCCCTCCACCACCCTCCGCAGGCCCTCGGGCGTGGTCTCAACGGCCTCCCGGGCCCCCCGAGGGAGGTCCTCCGCCGTGGGCCCAAGCAGCACCCCCCCGTCCACAGTGGGGAGGACCAGGATCCCTTTAGACTTCTCGGTGGGGGCGGGGAAGAGCACCGAGCGCACGAGCCCGGAGGCAGCCTTGTCAAGGAGGATGTACTCCCCCCGCCGGGGGAAGAGCACCGGCTCTTTAAGGCCGGCCATCTCGGCGATCCGGTCGGCGAAGAGGCCCGCCGCGTTCACCACCGCGTCCACAGGATATCTTCCCTTTCCGGTCACCACCGCCTGCACCCGCCCGGCCCGGACCTCGATCCCGGTGACCTCCTCGGCGAGGTGGAGCTTAAGACCGTTTGCGACGGCGTTCTCCACGGCGGCGATGGCCACAGTCCAGGGCTCGGTGATCCCCACCGTGGGGGACCAAAGCCCGGCCCGCACCTCCGGGTTCACGTGCGGCTCCCGGGCCAGCACCTCCTCCCGGGAATGGATCTCAAGACCAGGAACGCCGTTCTCCTCACCTTGGGCCTGAAGCTCCCTCAGTACCGCAAGCTCCTCCTCGCCAAAGGCGAGGACATAGGCGCCGACCCTGCGGAAGGGAACATCGAGCTCCCGGCAGAGCCCTTCGTACATCGCGTTCCCCGGCGCGCAAAACCGGGCCCGCACGGTGTCGGGCGCCTCGTGGAAGCCGCCGTGGACGATCGCCGAGTTGGCCTTGGTCACCCCCCAGCCGACATCGGCCTCCCGCTCGAACAGCAGGACATCGGCCTCGTAGCGCGTTAGCTCCCGGGCGATGAGGGCCCCCACGGCGCCGGCCCCGATGACCGCGATCCTCATCCCGTCTCCTTGGCCCAGCCCATAGCCCGTGAAAGGGCCCTCCTCCAGCCGGAGAGGAGGCGTTCCCGCTCCTTTAGCGTCATGCGGGGCTCGAAGCGGCGCTCCACCCGCACGAGACTTTTGAGCTCGGACGGGTCCCAGAACCCCACCGCGAGCCCGGCGGCGAAGGCGGCCCCCAGGGCCGTGGTCTCAAGAACTTCCGGCCTCACCACCGGGATCCCCAAGACGTCAGCCTGGAAGGAACACAGGAAGTCGTTCCTCGCCGCGCCTCCGTCCACCCTGAGCTCTGAGAGCGAAAGCCCGGCGTCGGCCTCCATGGCACGGAGCACGTCTTCGGTCTGATAGGCAATGGCCTCCAGTGCCGCCCGCACAAGGTGTGCCTTGGTAGTCCCCCGGGTGATCCCCAGGATCGCCCCCCGGGCGTAAGGGTCCCAGTGGGGCGCCCCCATGCCCACCAGGGCCGGAACGAAGTACACGCCCTCGTTTCCGGAAAGAGAGCGGGCGAGGGCCTCGGTCTCGGCGGCGTCCGCGATGATCCCCAAGCCGTCCCGCAACCACTGAATCGCCGCCCCGGCGACGAACACCGAGCCCTCCAGGGCATAGCGGACTTCTCCCTCGGTGGTGTAGGCCACGGTGGTGAGAAGCCCGTGGCGGGACTCCACCGGTCGGTCGCCGGTGTTAAGGAGCAGGAAGGCACCGGTTCCCCAAGTGACCTTGGCCTCTCCCGGGGAAAGGCAGGCCTGCCCGAACAGCGCCGCTTGCTGGTCCCCGAGGATCCCGGCGATCGGGACTTCGGTCCCAAAGATCTCTCTCTTTGTCCTCCCGAAGATCGAGATGCTGGGCCGCACCTCGGGAAGACAGGCCCCAGGCACCGAAAAGAGCGAAAGGAGCTCTTCGTCCCAGCGGAGCTCGTGGATGTCGAACAGCATGGTGCGGGAGGCGTTGGTGTGGTCGGTGACGTGGACCCCGGCCAGGCGATGAAGGAGCCAGGAGTCCACCGTGCCGAAGCAGGCCTCCCCGGCTGCGGCCCGTGCCCTGAGGCCGGGGACGTTTCGGAGGAGCCACTCTAGTTTTGTGGCCGAAAAATACGGGTCAGGGGCGAGCCCGGTCTTGGCCCGGATGGCCGCCTCGTGCCCCCCCAAGCGGAGCTCCTCACACCGCGGGGCGGTGCGACGGTCCTGCCACACGATGGCCGGGGCAAGGGGCCTTCCGGTTTCCCGTTCCCAGATGATCGTCGTCTCCCGCTGGTTGGTGATCCCGATGGCGGCGAGCTGCCCTGGGCGGACCCCCCCTTCCGCGAGGGCCGTACGGATCACCTGGAGGGTCGCCTGGAACATGGCCTCTGGGTCCTGCTCCACCCAGCCCGGCCGGGGATAGGACAGGGGAAGCTCCCGGTAAGCAGAACACACCGGGTTGGCTTCTCGGTCGAAGACCACGAACCGAACCCCGGTCGTCCCCAAATCGATCGCACCTACATAGCTTCCGAAAGATCTCTCCCTCATCTTTCCTTGCGTTTCTTTGCGATACTTGCCATTTTATTGCGTCTTGCTCCTTGAGGCAAGTGTTAGAACGGGTAGCCGGTGAGGCCGAGTTCCTCCTGCATGAGCCTGTAGGTAAACTGCCTAAGCATCTCCACCAGGACGCAGATCATCTCCTCGTTCAATCCCACTCACCCCCTCATCCTCTCGTCCAAGGTGGGGAGCTCCGCCACGCTTTCGATCACGTAATCGGGCTGAACCCGTGCGGTGGTGAGGTCCCCCCGGGAGCTCACCCCACTCAAGGTGAGGATCGCAACGAGTCCGTTCTCCTTTGCCATCACGACGTCCGTCTCCAGGCGATCCCCCACCATGGCGCACCGGTCCGCCGGGAGCGAGAGCACCTCCAGCGCAGCCTCCACCATGTACCGGGAGGGCTTGCCCACCACCACCTCCACCTTCCGGCCGGTCGTCGCCTCCAGCGCGGCGATGACCCCGGCGGCGTCGGGGATCTCGCCGTCCTCCACAGGACAGGTGCGGTCGGGGTTGGTGGCGAGGAAGTGTGCCCCCCGCTTTAGGGCCTGGAAGGCGATGTTGAGTTTCCGGTAGGTGAGAGTGCGGTCGAAGGCGGCGATCACGTACTCGATCTCCTCCGGGTCTTCAGTGAGGATCAAGCCCGCCCGACGGAGCTCCGCGAGGAGGGGCTCTTCCCCGATGGCGAACACCTTGGCCCCCGGGGCCCTGCGGGCGAGGTACCGGGCGAGGACGTAGGAGGAGTTGATCACGTCCTCCTCGCGCGTCGGGATCCCCAGGCGCGTCAGCTTCTCAGCGTAGTCCCGGCGGGAGTAGAGGGGCTTATTGGAGAGGAACACGATCCTCCGCCCCCGGGACTTGAGCTCGGCGATGGCCCGATCCGCCCCTGGGATGAGCCGATCCCCTCGGTAGACGGTGCCATC
>JAGGRX010000004.1 GCA_021159405.1 Candidatus Bipolaricaulota bacterium
GGTTAGGGGAGGGGGATCGGGTAACCCGCTTGTTTTTCCCCTCACCCCGACCCTCTCCCACCAGGGGAGAGGGAGGAATGCGGTGGGAGAACTGGTTGCCCCTCACCCCGCCCCTTCGACCGAGGTAACCTCCCAGATCATTACACAGCCGCCCGGCCTTTCTCGCTGACTGCACCAGCGCCGCTGCCATCATGGGGAGGAAAAGCCTCAGGACGCCTGACAGGGATCGCCGAGCAGGGTCTTGGCGCCGGGGGTAAGGCGCTCCGCTTTACTCAGCGGTAGCCCGGCGGAACAGCCACTGGGCCAAAAGCCCCATAGCGACTGCCAGCCCAAGGGTCACGAAGATCCCAGTGTACATGGCATCCCAGTTCCAGCCGTGCAGGACAAGCTCCCGGATGGGGGCGACGGCATGAGTTACCGGGTTTATCTTGGCGATGGCGGAAAGCCAGGCCGGCATCGCCGCCTTCGGGAACAGGGCATTGCTTGCAAACATAAGGGGCATGGTAAGAAAGTTTACCAATGCCATCAGGGTCTCTTGGGTCTTTATCGTCACGGCCATGGAAAGCGAAAAGCCGCTCAGGATGGTGCTGAAGATCATGGCGATAAGGAGAATCACGAGGATCCCCGCGGGGCCTGCGGCAAAGTGCACCCCAAAGCCCATGGCTATGAGGATGATCACCAGGACCTGGATCCCTCCTTGGATGGCGGCGGCGAGCATCTTTCCCAAAGGGATCGCCCCCCGGGAGATGGGGGCTGCCATGAGCTTTTCAAGGTAGCCGATCCTCCGGTCCCAGATGATGGAGGTCCCGGAGAACACCCCGCCGAATAGGACCGTCATCAGGATGATCCCCGGGGTCATGAAGGCGAGATAACTTTGGGTCCCCAACATCTGCTGGACATAGGGGTTATTGGAAAGACCTTCCATCACGTTCCCCATGAGCCCAAGCCAAAGAAGCGGCTGGATCAAGGTCACCATCACCCGCACCTTGGCCCGGAAGAACTTGATGAGCTCCCGCCAGGCCACGTACCAGATATCGGAAAGCACGGTCATCTTCGGATCCTCCTTGACATAACGCGTGTCCTGATCAGCTCCTCCCGCGAACCCTCCGCCTCCCGGATCTCCCGTCCGGTGTAGTGGAGGTAGACGTCGTCCAGGGTGGGGCGCTTGAGGCGGACGGAGTGGATCCCAATCCCGTGCTCCTGCGCCAGACGCACGACCTCCGGGATCAGCCGGTCGCCGTCCCGTTCCACCACGATCCGATGGATGCCATCCCGAAGCTCGCGCACCTCCCGCACCCCGGGCAGGGCCCGCAGGGCGGAGAGGAGCCCATCAAGGCCATCCTCGGCGGAGAAACGCACCGTGACCAGATCCCCCCCGATCGCCGCCTTCAGGGCCCCGGGGCGGTCTAGGGCCATGATCTTCCCCCGATCGATGATCGCCACCCGATCTGAGAGCATGTCCGCCTCCTCCATGTAGTGGGTGGTGAGGAAGATGGTCATCTTGTGCTCAGCCCTTAAATGCTCGATGTACTCCCAGATCGTCTTCCTCGTCTGGACGTCCAAGCCCAAAGTGGGCTCATCCAGAAACAGGATCTTCGGCCGGTGGATCAGGGCGCAGGCGATATCGAGGCGCTTCAGCATCCCACCTGAGTAGGTGTCCGCTGTGTCTTTTCGCCTTTCCCATAGGCCAAAGAGCTTGAGGACCTCCTCCCCTCGGCGGCGGATCTCCGCCCGCGATAGGTGATAAAAGCGCCCTTGGAGATAGAGGTTTTCCCAGCCAGTTAAGCGGTCGTCCACCGCGGTCTCCTGGGCCGCGTAGCCGATGTTCCTCTTCACCACCCCGGGGTCACGCTGTATGTCTACCCCTAGTACCTTGATGGTCCCGGCGGTGGGCCTGAGAAGCCCGATCACACATTTTATGGTGGTGGACTTCCCGGCGCCGTTTGGGCCCAAAAAGCCGAAGATCTCCTGCTCCTTTATGGAAAAGGAGATCCCGTCCACCGCCCGCACCCCGCCCTTATAGACCTTGACGAGGTTCTCAACCTCAATTGCACTCATCATCCTTCCTCCACCAATCTTGCGAGCTTATCCCTGGCCTCTTCCAAGATATGGAAGGCCTCCTTAGCTTTTCCTTGGGAGAAAGCCTCTCGGACGAGCTGGGCCACTCGGGGCAGGAGCCGCATGGGGTGGCCGGGCTCGTCGAACGCCTTCCACACCGCCTGCTCCTTTATCCCAAGCTCCCGCAGCCATTCCTTTCGCCTGTCCCAAAGCTCGTTTAGCTGCCGTTGGCCTTCCGGGGTTAACTCCCAGTACACCTTGTTTCCCACGGGCTTGGCGCGCAGGAGCCCCGCCTCCCCCAGCATCTGTAGGAGGGGATAGACGGAGCCCGGGGAGGGCTGCCAGCCTACCTCCCGTTCGATCTCCTTTATGAGCTCATAGCCGGTCTTGCTCCCCTGGGAGAGGAGCTTGAGAACCCAGAACTTTAGCATTCCTCGCGCAATCATTCCCACTCCTTCGGTTCCGATATATCGGACCCGATTATAATGCGGAACCGACCTTGTCTCTACCTCCGTCGCCTCAGAGGCACTGAGGCAAGCTCCATTGGACAAAGGTCGGCTTAGAGGCTGCCTTGTCCCTTGATGAAGTTGCAAACAGGGGCCAAGGGGCAGCCGGGGCAACGGGGCCGGGCACGGCAGTGTTCTTTTGCGTGTCGAACCAGCAGGGCGTGGTATTCCCCGTACAGCTTCGGGTCGCGGGGAAGGTTACTTTCGAAAAGCTCCTGCACCTCTTCGTAGCCGGCCTTTTCGCCTGAAAGCAGCCCCAGCCGGTGGAGGATCCTTTTCGTGTAGGCGTCCACCACGAACACGGGGTACCCGGCGGCGTAGAGGAGGATCGAGTCCGCGGTCTCCGGGCCAACCCCGGGAACGGAGAGGAGCTGTCTGCGCAGCTCCCCGGCAGGGAGGGAGAGGAGCCCCTCTACACTCCCGTGCTGGCCGATCAGCCGGAGCAGTGCGCGGAGCCTTCTTGTCTTCTGGCGGAAGAAGCCCGCCGGCCGGATGAGCTCGGCGAGCTCTCCTTCGGAGAGCCTGGCCATCCTTTCCGGGGACAGGGCCCCGGCCGCCTTGAGGCGCTGAATGGCCCGCTCCACGTTGCGCCAGGCCGTGGCCTGGGTGAGGATCGCCCCCACCATGACCTCAAACCGGGTATCGGCCGGCCACCAGCCCTGGGGCCCGTAGGCCGAAAGGAGCCGCTGGTAGATCTCAACCAAGATTTCCCTCTTGGTTCCCACGGGATGCGATGATAGGGGATGGCCCTCTAAAGGCCCAGGAAATCGAGGATCCCTTGGAGGATGCCCTGGGCGATCTCCTGTTGGTAGCCGGGGTCTACAAGGAGCCGCCGCTCGGCGGGGCAGGTGAGGTAGCCGACCTCAACCAGCACGGCAGGGAGCTCGGTGTGGCGCATGTACAGCCGCTGGGTGCGGACCCCTCGATCCCGGGCGCCGGTCTGAGCGCACACGGCCTCCTGGACCGCTTGGGCAAGGGCCCAGCTCGGGTCGTCCCGCGGGCGGGAGTCGTCCACATAGGTCTCCACCCCACAGATCGTAGGGTCCGAACACGCGTTGGCGTGGATGGAAAGGTAAAGCACAGCCCCCACCTGTTCGGCGAACCTGACCCGCTCCACCAGCCCTATGTACCGGTCCGAGGTGCGGGTGAGAATGACCCTCAGGTTGGGGATGCCTTGGGCGAGGCTGAAGGCCCGCAGGGCGAGCGAGAGGTTGATGTCCTTCTCCTTGATCCCAGCCACGATCGCCCCCGGGTCCTTCCCCCCGTGGCCGGCGTCGATCACCACGGTGACTACGTGGGCCTGATCGGAAAGCCCCGCGTTTCCCGCCGACAGGAAGAAGATCGCAAGCGGGATCGCCAGGGTTAGGCCCAGGATCCCAAGCTTAGCCATCGGGGCAGGGTACCCTGGGGGATTGGCCCTGCCAAGCGGGCTTGTCCAAACCGGCCGGAAAGGTTGGGGGGTTGTGGTGGGACGGGGTTCCCTTGTCCGGGAGGCATTCCCGGTTATCATACGTCTGATAATGAATTTCGATTTTGAACCGTTGCCCCTTCCCTCCCTGCCCCCCGGGCGGACCGGGCAGGTGGTCCGCATCCAAGGGGGGCGGGGCCTGACTCTGCGCCTGGCGCGCCTGGGCATCCGGCCAGGGGCAAGGATACGCCTGATAAGCGCAAGCCCGTTTTCCGGGCCGCTCCTCGTCGAGGTAGACGGAGTGAGGGTGGCCCTGGGACGCGGTGTGACCCGGAGGATCCTCGTTCGTCCCCTGCCATGAGGGTCATCGCCTTGGTGGGGCAGCCCAATTCCGGGAAATCCACCCTGTTCAACGCCCTCACGGGCTACCGAGCCGTCGCCTCCAACTTCCCCGGCACCACCGTGGAGCTTTTGCGGGGCAAGGCACTGGTCGGGGGGAGGCCCGTGGAGGTGGTGGACCTTCCCGGAACTTACTCACTCCTTGCGGGCGATCGGGCCGAGGAGCTCTCCCGCGATTTCCTCATCTCCGGCGAAGTGGATGTGGTGGTGAACGTGGTGGACGCCTCCCTGCTCAGCCGATCCCTTGAGCTCACGCTTGAGCTCTCCGAGCTCGGGCTCCCCATGGTAGTGTGCCTGAACATGATGGACGAGGCCGAGCATAAGGGGATCAAGATCGACGCCGAGAAGCTCTCGGACCTGTTGGGGGTGCCGGTGGCGGAGACGGTGGCCGCCCGGGGGATCGGCCTTGCGAAGCTCCTTTCCCTCATCCCACAGGCGCGGCCGGCCCGCCCCCCACGCTACTCGGCTGACGTGGAGCGAGCCTTGGCCCAGCTCTCAGAGGTGGTCGCCCCCATCGCCAAGGCAACGGGACTTCCCCCAAGATATGTGGTGATCCGGCTCCTGGCCGGAGACCCACCCCCCGGGACCTCAGGACAGCCAGAGCTTTCCCAGGCGGTGGAGGAAGCGCGGGAGAAGATCGCCAGTGCCCGGGGGGAGGACCCGGCCTTGGTCCTATCGGCGGAGCGGCATGCGGCGGCGGTTTCCCTCTTCGAGCAGGTGGCCGAGGTGGGGCACGCCCAGGTAGGCTGGCGGGAGCGGGCAGACGACATCCTCATGCATCCGCTGCTTGGCTATCCCATCATGGTGCTCGTCCTGTTTGGCCTGTTTTGGGCGGTGTTCAAGGTGGGGGGGATCCTGGAGGGGTTACTGCTGCCTCCTCTGGAGGAACTCTCCCAAGGGCTCGGGGCGTTACTTGGGCAGGGACTTTTCTCCCAAGTTGTGGTGGGTGCGTTCCAGGGGCTATGGGCCGGGGTGGCCATCGTGCTCCCCTACCTCGTTCCTTTTTTGTTCCTCCTCGCCCTGCTTGAGGACGTGGGGTATCTCCCGCGGGTAGGGTACTTGATGGATGCCCTCATGCACCGGATAGGCCTGCATGGGAAAAGCGTCATCCCCTTCCTCCTTGGCTACGGCTGCTCGGTGCCGGCGGTCCTTGCTACCAGGATCCTGGAGGACGAGAGGGACCGGCTGGTCACCGCGGCCCTGGCGGTGATGGTTCCCTGTGCAGGCCGGGCCATCGTGGTGTTCGGCCTGGTGGGCCGCTACGTGGGACCGCTTGCGGCATTTGGCCTTTATGTGTTGAACCTGGTGGTCATCGCCCTCTCCGGCTGGTTGCTTGCGCGCCTTCTCCCCGGGACGGGGCCAGGGCTGATCATGGAGATCCCTCCATATCGGAGGCCGAACCTGCGCACCCTCCTGGGGAAGGTGTGGCTGCGCCTCAAGGATTTCGTGGTGGTGGCCTGGCCGCTCCTCATCGGAACGAGCGCCCTGTTCGCCTTGCTCCAGGCCTTGGGATGGTCGCCCGCCTTGAACAATGGGTTGCGGTTCCTCACCTGGCCCCTGGGGCTCCCAAAGGAGGCGGGGGTCCCGCTTGTGTTCGGCATCCTGCGCAAGGAGCTGTCCCTGGTGATGCTCACTCAGGCCTTTGGGACGGCCGACCTTTCCTCCGTGCTCAGCCAGGGGCAGATGGTGGTGTTCACTGGCTTTGTGCTGTTTTACATGCCGTGTCTCGCCACCTTAGCGGCGTTGGGCCGGGAGCTCGGCCCAAGGAGAGCGGGACTTGTGCTCCTCGGGACCACCGGGGTGGCCTTGCTTATAGGGTTGTTTCTGCGGGGGATCTCCGCCTTGGCCTAAGCCGGCTTGGGGCGGCGGCGTTTGGGGGAGCAAAGGGTGGCCAGGGCAAGGCCGCAGGCCGCCACCAAGGCGATGGCCGCTCCCACCGGGAGGTCAAACGACCAAGAGGCGGCGAACCCCCCCAGGGCCGACAGGGCCCCGAATAGGGGTGAGAGGACGAGGAGCTTCTTCATGTCGTAGACGAGCTGGCTTGCCGCCGAGGCAGGGAGCATGAGGAGGGAGTAGATCAGGATCCCCCCCACCAGCTTTAAGGAGACCGCCACCGCAGCGGCGATGAGGAACAGGATCAGCCAAAGGTACGGTCGGGCCGGGATGCCCGCCTCCTCCGCCAGGCGCCGGTCCAAAAGGACCGAAAGCACTTCTCGACGAAAAAGGAACAAAAGCCCCGCGCTCCCAGCAAACACCCCGGAAAGGAGCCATACATCCTTCCATCCTACCCCCAGCACGCTCCCCCAGAGGAGGGACAGGGCAGGGGAGGCCATGGCCTCCCCGGGGGCCAGGGCAAGGAACACGAACCCCAGCGCCATGGTGAGGGGGAAGACCACGCCCAGCACCACCTCGGCCGGAAGTCGGGTGAACTCGGAGACCGGGCCGAGCAGGGCAGCCACCCCCAAGGCGAACAGGAGCGAGAGCAGAAGCGGTGGCACCGGGACCAAGAGCCCCAAGGCGGCCCCGGCGAAGGCGGCGTGGGCCATGGCGAAACCCACCGAGGAGAGCTGGAGCCTAAGGGCACATACGCCCAGCAGGCCGCACAGGGCCCCGGCCAGGGCACTTGCCACCAAGGCGGGGAGGATCAGGCCCCACAAGGCAGGACTTCCCCCCACAGATCGTGGATGCGGCGGGGCACCTCTGGTAGCTCCTTGAGCCGCCCCGCCGAGACGAGGAACGACCTGTCCGCTTGCGAGAGGAGCACATCCTCGTGCAAGACGGCAAGCACGGTCATCCCCCGGTCCCGGAGGGCAAGCACGGCTCGGGCCAGGTCCTCCCGGGACTCAGGGTCAAGGGAGGCGAACGGCTCGTCCAAAAGGAGGATCTCGGCGCCCTTGGCGAACGCGCGGGCGAGCAGGGCCTTCCTCTGCTGGCCGCCTGACAGGTGCCCGATGGGCCAGCCCGCTCGGTCGGCAAGGCCAAAGGTGGCCAGGGCCGAAAGCGCAAGCTCCCTCTCCTTGCGGGGGAGCCTCTGCCAGGGCCGGTAAAGCCCGAACCGGCCCATCATGACCACGTCCCGGGTGAGGTAGGGAGTATCGGGAGGGAAGAACAGATCCTGGGGGAGGTAGGCGAGCCTGCGTCGGAGCCGGGCCCCCGCTTCCCTCACCTCCTCCCCCAACACCTTAACGGAGCCGGCTTGATATGGAAGCAACCCCAGGATTACCTCCAAGATCGTGGTCTTTCCGGCCCCGTTCGGCCCCATCATCACCCCCAATTCCCCTTTGGCCAGGGTGAACGATACGCCCATGATGGCGGGGCGATCCGCCCCGGCGTAAGCAGCCGAAACCTCATTCAGCTCGATTGCATTTGCTCCCATGAAAAGAGCTCCTCCTCCGGCAGGGAGAATACCCAGTCCACCTGGTCCTCCCCGGCCCCACCATTCAGGATCCTCCGGGCCACCTCCTGTCTCAAGGCGATGCGGACCTTCCTTTCACCTGCGGAAAAGGTCGCAGCCGCCCGTCCGCCTTCCACCACCTTTAAGTTACCCTTCCCGGTGGTGCAGCCGCACCCGAGCTGAAGCCCGTCGACCAGACAGGACACCGGCGGGGTGCTTCCGGTCTCCGCTACCGCCTCGATCCCAGAGTAGCCGCTTGAGCCAAGAAGCCTTAACGCCAAGAGGCCCATGCGGATCCCGCAGGCGAGGAACGGCCCTCGATGCCCGTGAAGCCTTACCCCAAGCTCCCACAGCTCCCGAGGGTCAACGTTTGGATCGATCTTGAGCCACTCCATATTAACCCTCCAGGGACTCCACCGCGGAGAAGATGGCCTCCGCGTTGGCTTGCAGCATGGTGGGCAGGTCCACTGCCCCGGGGATAGCCCCCGGGAAGTTGGTGAGGACAACGTGCATCGCCCCAAGTTCATGAGCGAGCCGGGCCCCAAAGGAGACGCCGGACTGGAGGTTGTCGATCACCAGGAGCACCCCGGCCTCTCTCCCCTGGGCGGCAAGCTCGGCCAGGTCCTTTAAGGACAGGCGCTCCTCCGGGGGATAGGTGGCCACTACATCGAGCCCGAGCCACTGGGCAAAATCGGCCTGCCAGGCCATCACGATGGCCGGCACCTGGGAGAGCTTAAGCTCCTTCGCCCTGACCTTGAGCTCCTCCCCCAGGGCCTGGACCTCTTGGGCGAAGGCTTCTGCCCGGGAGGCGAAGTACCCAGCCTTCTCGGGGAGAAGCTCGCCTAGGGCAGTGGAGATGGCTCTGGCTTTTTCGATCATGGGCTCTGGGGTGTTCCAGGGGCCCTTCAGGGCAACCACATGGGCATCTGGGTTGACGTTTGAGAGGAGGGTTTCCAGCCAGGGCTCGAACCCATGATACAGGACGAGCTTCGCCCTGGCCACGGCCAAGAGGTCGCTGGGCCTGAGGTCATAGTGGGCAGGACAGAAGCCCGCCGGGATGATGGCGGTGACGGACACCTCTTCCCCCCCAACCTCGTCCGCCAGGTCCGCGAGCACCACACTGGTGGCCACCACCGGAATCGGCCCCTGCGCTAGGGCCACAACGGTAAACACGCTCAAGACAATTGCCAAAAGCAAATTCCGCATGCCCCCTCCTTGGTAGCACGTTTTTGTTATTTGTGTTATGAAAGTGTAGGAGGCGTTTGGGGTTTCGTCAAGGGCGGGGGCCGAACAGGGCGGTGCCCAGGCGGATCAGGGTTGCCCCCTCTTCCACCGCCACCTCCCAGTCCGCGGACATCCCCATGGACAGGACCTCCATCGCAACGCCGGGGATTTTCTCGGCCGCAAGGCCGTCGAACAGCCTTTTCATCTCGCGGAAATAGGGTCGGGAATCCTCGGGGCG
>JAGGRX010000061.1 GCA_021159405.1 Candidatus Bipolaricaulota bacterium
GCCGTACTTGCGCTCGCGTCCCCAACGGGATACAGAGGGGCGGGGAAACTTTCCTCTCAAGATGAACCTGGAAGAGGTTTGTCGGCTTTACGCCCTGCCAGAGGGGGTGGCCCAGGCCCTGCGTCGGACCGGAATCGAGGAGCTGTACCCTCCCCAGGCCGCGGCCCTTTCCGCCGGGGTCTTGGAGGGGGAGTCCCTGGTCCTGGCCGCCCCCACCGCCTCGGGGAAGACCCTGGTGGCCGAGCTCGCCATGCTTCACGCAGCCCTTGTGCGGGGGGGACGGGCCCTGTACCTGGTACCGCTTAGGGCGCTGGCAAGCGAGAAATACGAGGAACTTAAGGGCAAATATGCGCCGTTGGGGATCAAGGTGGGCCTGGCCACCGGGGACTTCGACCGCACCGATCCCCACCTGGCCGATTACGACGTGGTGGTGCTCACGAACGAGAAAGCGGACTCCCTTCTTCGTCACCGGGCAAGCTGGCTTCTGGAAGGGCTTTCCCTGGTGATCTTTGACGAGGTGCATCTCTTGGCCGACCTAAGCCGGGGGCCGACGTTGGAGGTGCTGGTGGCCGCCCTCCGGCACGCCCGGCCGGACCTCCAGATGCTCGCGCTTTCGGCCACAGTGCGCAATGCCGAGGAGATTGCGGACTGGCTCGGCGCCAAGGCGGTGATCAGCGACTTCCGCCCCGTGCCCTTGAGGACCGGGGTGTACCTGTCCGGGGAGCTCCTCCTCTCCGATGGCACCAGGAGAAAGGTGGAGGGGAAGCTGGGCCCGGTGTTCGACCTGGTGTTGGACGTGGTGGGGGAGGGGGGGCAGGCGTTGGTGTTCGTGGCCACGCGGCGGGCCACCCAGGCCCTGGCCCGGAGGCTCATTCGCCCTATCTCAAAGGCCCTGTCCGAGGGGGAAGCTGAGAAGCTTGCGGCTTTGGCCCAAAGGGTCCTGGGAGCCCTTGACGAGCCCACGCCCATTTGCCGGGAGCTCGCCCGGTGCGTCCAGGCCGGGGTGGCCTTCCACCACGCCGGGCTTCACCATGTGCAGCGGAAGGCAGTGGAGGGTGCATTCCGCGACCGGCTTCTCAAGGTGCTGTGCACCACAACCACCCTGGCCGCCGGGGTGAACCTCCCCGCCCGACGGGTGATCATTCGGGACGTACGTCGCTACCAGGCACCGTACGGAGCCTGTTACATCCCAACCCTGGAATTCCATCAGATGGCGGGGCGGGCAGGGCGGCCTGGCCTGGACCCACACGGGGAAGCAGTGCTGGTCGCCAAGGACGAGGTGGATCGAGATGAGCTGCTTGCAAGGTACGTCCTCGCCCCACCGGAGCGGATCACCTCCCAACTCGCCTCCTCAGGGGCATTCCCCGCCCACGTGCTGGGGGCCGTCGTGGCCGGCTATGCCCGGTCCCGGGAAGGGCTGCGAAAGTTCTTCTCCCTGACTTTGCTTGCTCACCAATTCGGGGTGGACAGGCTCACGCTGAATTTGGAGGAAGCGCTCCGGTTCCTACTCGCCGAGGACATGTTGAGGGAGTGGGGGGGAGAGCTCCTTCCTACCCCATTCGGGGAGCTTGTAGCTCGGCTTTACATCCATCCCCTATCCGCGGTGGTCCTGAGGGACGGCCTAGCCGAAGGGCAGTCCCGCGGGCTCTCCGAACTTTCACTCCTACACCTTGTCGCTCATACCCCGGACATGGAGCGCCTCCGGCTCCGACGGGCGGACCTGGAGGAGTTGCCCGGGGTGGTGGAGAAAGAGGAGTTCCTGGTGCCGGTTCCCAACCCTGGAACCCACGAGTACAGCGGCTTCCTGTCGGAGGTCAAGACGGCCCTGGCGCTCTCCGCCTGGATCTCCGAAGCCCCGGAGACGGAGCTTCACAAAAGGTTTGGCCTCGGGCCCGGGGACACGTACCGGCTCAGGGAAGAGGCCGAGTGGTTGCTTTATGCGGCCCAGAGGATTGCGGGGCTGTTCAGGCTTCCTCCCGGCCCCCTGCCGATACTCAGGACGCGGATGCGGTACGGGGTGCGGGAAGAGCTTCTGGAGCTGGTACGGCTGCGAGGGGTGGGAAGGGTCCGCGCCCGAGCCCTATATACCGCGGGGTTCCGGGACCTTGGGTCCATAGCAAAAGCAAACCCCGAGACTCTGGCCCGCGTCCCTCATCTTGGACCGAGCTTGGCCCAAAACCTCCGAAAGCAGGCCCGTTCCCTTGTCCACCACTAGACCTTTTCCGGACCTGTGCCCCCGAGGCGGAACCTTCGTGGAATGCAGGCGAATGCACCCCGTAGGCCCGGGCCACTTGGGCCTCGGTGCCCCTTTTTAGAGGGGCAAGTGCTGTGGGGTAGCAGCTCACAGGGGTTTGGCCGCCGGGCAGATGGTGCGGTAGGCGCAGGGGCGGCAGGCACCGAAGGAGGGTTTGGGGGAGAAGTCCCCAGCGCGGATCCCGGCCTCGACCTCACGGATCGCGTCCACCGCCCGCTGGAGCATCTTGTCCGTGGGCTTGGCCCTCCCCACCACCACCCCCGGGGTGAGGAAGCGAAGCTGGACTTCCCGCGGCAGCTCCCCGAACAGGCGCCTGTAGGCAAGGGCGTAGATGGCAAGCTGCAGGGATTCTTTGGTCCTGCGGTCTGCGGCCTCGGGGGATACATCGCTTGTCTTGTAATCGATGATCACCGCCCCATCCTGTCCCTGGTCCACCCGGTCCCAGTAACCGATCACCCGGGCATTCCCCTCCTGGAAGGCGAAGTACTTCTCCACGAAGCTGGGCCGGGCGCCTTGCTCTTCCTCGAACTCGTAGAAGGCCTTAAGGGCTTCCTCCCCTTGGGCAAGCATGGCCTCCTCTTGGGCAGCCGAAAGGAACCCCTCCGACCGCCAGGCCCCCCTGAACACGGTGAGGACTTCCTCCAAGGGGAGGGTGCGGCCCTGGAGCTTGGCCATGTGGTAGGCCTGGATGGCCCGGTGCACGGCATGCCCATAGATCACGGTGGGGTGGAGGCGGATCGGGACCCGCAAAATGTGGATGTAGCGGTACTTCAAGGGGCAGGTGAGGAAGTCGTCCACCTGCTGGTAGGACAGGGTCAGGGGGGCATCCGGTGCCACCTCGGGCTCAGGCGGGCTGGGGGAGCGGCCGGCCCGGGCGATGCGCAGAAGGGCGGGCGCCTCTGGGCCTTCGGGGCTCACCCCCTCCGGGCCCAGGGCCTCGAGCACGAACCTGGAGACCTTGGCCGCCCGCTTCCTTGGCGGCTCCCCCGGCGGCCGGTAATCGGAGGAGGAGAGGAGGAACAAGTACCGTTTGGCCCGGGTCATCCCCACGTAAAACAGCCGCCTTTGCTCTTCAAGGTGCGCCACATCCTCAGGAAGCGATGGGGCCCGCAAATCTTCCGGGAGCTCGAAGGCTGACCGCCGCGGCCGCCCGGGAAAGAAATCTTCCACCAAGCCGGTGAGAAACACCGCCTCGAACTCAAGGCCCTTGGCCTGGTGGAAGGTCATCACCTGCAGGGCGTCCGTGCCGGGCTCGGCCTCCCCTACCAAGGGGCTGAAGCCCAGGGCCCTAAGCTCCTCCACATACCGCACGAACCAGGGGACCCGATCGTGCTTGGCCACTTCCTCAAACCTCCTCACCACGTGCTCAAAGAAGTCGGCGATGTTCTCCAGGGCCCGGCCCGCTCCTGGCTCGTCCGAGTGCGCCAGGGCTTCAAGGTACCCAGTCCGCTCCATGAGGAAGGCATACAGGACCCGGCCGGTGGGGTTCCCCCGGGAGAGGTCCTCACAGTAGGCAAGGTCGGCCAGGGCCCGCTTCCCTGCCCTGAGCCCCGCTTCCGTGAGCTCCCCCGCCTCGATGGCGTCCGCAAGCACGCCCCTCAGCGGACGATGCCGCCTCTGGGCCCGCGCGGTAAGAAATGCCAAATCCTCCCCCGGCATGCGGTAAATGGGAGAACCCAGGAGGTGGTACAGGGCCTGGTCGTCCCTGGGGTCGGCCACGCACTTAAGAAAAGAAAGGACCAGCTTTATCTCCTCCTGGTCGAACAGCCCCGCCCCGAACCTCCCCGCCAAAAGCCAGGGCACCCCGGCCTCGGACAGCGCCTTAAGGTAGGGGTCTGGCCGGTACCGATTGCGATAGAGAACCGCCATCTCCCGATAAGGGACCCCGGAGGCTGCGAGCTCCCGCACCTTCTCCGCCAGGAACTCCGCCTCCTCCACCACGGTGGGGAAGTGGCGATGGACGGGGGCAGGCCCTGGCCCTTTGGTCGCCCGGAGCTGTTTCGTTATCCGGTGAGGAATCTCTCCCCGCTCGGACAGGGCCTCAAGGCGATGGGTGTTGTGCCGGATGAGCCGCATGGCCGAAGCCAGCACCCCCTCCGTGGACCGGAAGTTATCCCGGAGCACCACCACCTTGGCCTCGGGGAACGCCTTGAGGAAGGAAAGCAGGTTGTCATGTGGCACCCCCCGGAACCCATAGATGGCCTGGTCATCATCCCCCACCACCGTCACGTTGCGGTGCCCGGCGAGGAGGGTGACCAGCCTGAGCTCGGCCTTGCTCGTGTCCTGGAACTCGTCGGCCAGGACGAACGGAAACCGGCGGTGGTACTCGGAGAGGAGCCCCGGGCGTTCCTCGAGGAGCCGCACCGCAAGGAGCACCAGGTCCCCGAAATCCACCATCCCTTCTTTCGCCAGAAGCTCCTGGTAGGCGGCATAGATCTCGGCCAGCTCCTGGTGAAGGTCGAGTTCATCCGGCGGGCGCGTCCCGGCCTCCTTGGCCCGCTTCACCCAGGCAAGGTAATCGGCGGGGGAGATGGCCTCGTCCTTGGCCCGGTGGATGAGGGAAAGGATTGGGGACAGGAACCTGATGGGCTGGCGCAGGGCCCGGGGCTTGAGTGCCCGCAAGGGGAGGTCCCATAGATGATCGAGGAGGAACAGCCGCTGGTCCCACTCGTCAAGGATCTTGAAGTCCGGGGGAAGGCCGACCAAGGGGGCATTCTCCCTGAGGATCCGCTCGCACACCGAGTGGTAGGTGGCCACCCAGGCATCCAGGGCGGCGTAGCCCACCTGATCAAATGCCCGATCGAGCATCTCCTCGGCCGCCTGGTGGGAGAAGGTGAAGACGAGGAGTTGACTTGGGCGCTTAACCAGCCCCTCCGAGATGAGGAAGGCGATCCGGCGGGTGATGACGGTGGTCTTCCCCGTCCCCACCCCGGCGAGCACAAGCAGCGGCCCCTCCCGATGGGTAACCGCCTCAAGCTGCTCCGCGTTCAAGCCCGAAAGTACGTCACTCATCCCCCTCAGTTTACCCCGCTGACCCGGGAAGGGAGAGCATAGGGGTCAAACCCCCATCACCACCGGCATGGCTCCAAAGCTTCGGCCAACCCCTGTTTTGACAATAATTTCTTTGTCAATAAAATGGTTGTGGAATGTTCACGTTAAGGCCGGTGTGTGGGGAGGCGTTCCTGGATCGAGAGGAGCTGCTCCAGGAGCTAGTGGAAACCCTGTCCTCCTCCCGACAGAAAATGGGATTTGCCCTTGTTGGCCCCAGGCGGATGGGCAAGACCTCCCTCTTCTTGGAAACCGTCCGCAGGCTGAAGGAAATCCCAGGGGTGGTCCCCGTATACCTCTCCCTTTGGGAACTGGTGGAGGGGACCCCGGAGGAACTTTCCCGGGAGCTGATCTCCGCGTCCCTGGATGCATTTCGGGAAGAGGGACTGCTTCCCCTTAAAGTACAAGCTCGGGGCTTGCTCAAGGCCCCGCTGGAGCTGCTGCGGGATATCATCGGAGGGATGAAGATATCATTAAAGCTACGGGAGGAGATCGAGCTGGTCCTGATGCTGACCCGAGGCCGGGGTCAAGCCGGTCCCGGAGAGCTGATCTCCCGAGCATTGGCGCTCCCGGAAAAGCTGGCCAGGGAAAGTGGGGTGCGCTGTGCCCTGTTCTTGGATGAGTTCCCCACGGTGCTCGAGCTCCGTCAGGGGGGCAAGCCCTTGGGAGAGGGGGTCGTGCGCAGGCTCCGGACCGAATACGAAACGATGGAAAACCTGGTGCTGTCGATATCGGGCTCGGTGCGCAGCACCATGGAGGCGGTGACCTTGCGACCAGCCGCCGCCTTCTGGCGCCAGTTCATCGTGCGGGAGGTGGGGCCGCTGCCAAAGCGGGCTGTGGAGGAGCTGTTGAGGCGGAACCTGGATCGCACCCTAACCCCTGAAGCGCTCTCAAAGCTGTGGGATTTCACCCAGGGAATCCCCTTTTACGTCCAATTCATTGGAAGGGAGCTCAGCAGAGGGCGGGGGAGGACGATCACCGAGGCGGAGGTGGAAAAGACCCTGGCCGAGTTCCTCAACGAGGAAGGGGAGGTCATGTTCCAGGAACAATGGCAACGCCTGTCGGCCAAAGAGCGGAAGATCCTGCAGGTGATGTCCCATGGATACGCCGCCCCCACCGCCATCGCCCGAGAGGCAGACGAGTCGCCCAACACTGTGAGCCAGTACCTCCAATATCTCAAAGGAAAAGGGCTCGTGGAGCGCCCTGAGCCCGGCAGATGGCGGATCGCCGATCCGGTGTTCGCCCGCTGGCTGGGGATCCACACCCGGTAAGGGCTGGCCTAGATCTGGAACCGCAACAACCCCTGATCCCCTGGACGGAAGGGAAGATGAACGGGATAAACTTGGGTCGCTGTGATCGGGACCTGGATCAACATGGGGACGGTGCTCGCCGGGGGGACGGCGGGCTTGCTTTTGGGAAAGCGGCTTCCTGCTAGGGTCCGGGAGGCGGCGACCGTGGGGGTGGGCCTCTCCAGCCTGGTCCTGGGGGCGAAGCTCGCCCTGGGCACGGGGAACGTGCTTGTCCTTATGTTGTCGGTCATCTTGGGAGGGGCGTGTGGGGCGGCGCTGCGTATTTCAGACCGATTGGAGGGACTCAGCGCGAAGGTGGAGCGGCTGTTTTCCGGCCGACCCCTGGCCGAGGGGTTTCTCACCGCCAGCCTCCTCTTCTGCATCGGGCCCATGGCGCTCCTGGGGGCTATCCAAGATGGCCTGTTCGGGGATTGGTCGCTCCTTGCGGCCAAGTCCATCCTGGACGGGGTGTCGGCTACAGCCTTGGCCGCCACTTTGGGGCCGGGGGTGCTCCTGTCCCTGGTTGTGATCCTGGTCTACCAGGGCGGGATCACCCTGGCCGCCCACCTCCTCGCTACCAGCCTGGCCGGCTTCTCCCCGGACTCTCCGATCGTGGTCGAGCTCTCGGCCGCCGGGGGGGTGATCATCATGGCCCTGGGGATCGGCCTCTTAAAGCTGCGGGACCTCAGGCCCGCGGACCTCCTCCCCGCCCTGGCCCTGGCCCCGCTTATCGCCTGGCTGTTTGAGCTCTGGGGATGAAACCCCTGGCCAAAGGGCGGGCGGCATTCGTGGGCCGGTTCGACCGGGGGGTGTGGGTACTGGTCACAATCCAGCTCATCACCGCCATGGGTTTTTCCATCTCGCTCCCCTACCTTTCGCTTTACCTCAACCAGCAGCGGGGACTGTCGATGACCGTGGTGGGGGCGATCATGCTGGCGAGCGCCCTGGTGGCGGCGGTGGGGCGACTTGCCGGCGGGGAGCTCGCGGACCGCTTCGGTCGCCGGCCGGTGCTCCTTACGGCGATGGCGCTGCGGGTGGCTCTGTTCGTGGGGATGACCCTGCTTCTTGCTTTTGCCGGGCCGGTGTGGGCCATCGCCGGGGCGTACCTCTTGGTGCGGCTGACCGGGGCATTCGCCATGCCCGCCATCTCCGCCATGGTGGCCGACCTCGCCCCGGAGGGGCGCCGCACGGAAAGCTATGGGCTCCTCAGGGCGGGGACGAACCTGGGCTGGGGAGCCGGCCCGGCCCTCGGGGGGTATCTGGCCACTGTGTTCCCCTATGCCGCTCTGTTTGCACTCACCGCGCTTTTCTCTCTCATCGCCTTTGTCCTCGTCGTCGCCTTCGTTCGGGAGTCGCACCACGCCCGGGAACCCCGGGCGGGCCTAAAGGCCCTTGCCGAGACGTTCCGGGACTTGCGGTTCGTGGCGTTCGTGGGGCTGTCACTTCTCGTCCTGGTGGCCGGAGGACAGCTCGTCTCTACCCTGTCGGTGTTCGTGGTGGCGCGCCTGGGTTACTCCGAGGCCGCCTTCGGCGGGCTCCTCACGTTGAACGGCCTGCTTGTGGCGGCCCTGCAGTACCCAATCGCCCGCTGGACGGAGCGGCGGCCACGCCTCTTAGGCCTGGTGGCCGGGGCTTTCTTGTATGGGGCCGGCTACCTCCTGTTTGGTTGGGTGCGGGCGTATTCGGCCCTGATGGGGGCGATCGTGGTGGTGACGTTCGGGGAGATGTTGTTTGCCCCCACCACCTTGTCGGTCGTGGCGGACCTGGCGCCCCCAGCCAGGAGGGGCCGGTACATGGGCGCCTTTGGCCTGGCGGAATCGTTCGGCTGGTCTGCCGGGCCGTTCTTGGGCGGGGTGCTCTTGGATGCCCTGCCGCACTCCCCCGCGACCATGTGGGGGATCATCAGTTCGTTCGCCTTCGTCGCCGCACTAGGCTTCCTCATTTGGGGCCGAAAGAAAAGGACACCCAAAGGGTTTTCACCATCCGGACACAAGGCGCACCCTTAGAAGGGGACCAGCTGGAGTGCTAAGAGTAGAGGCAGGCAAAGTTCCACAGAAGGGGGGTGAGAGGTGGGCGAGTGC
>JAGGRX010000012.1 GCA_021159405.1 Candidatus Bipolaricaulota bacterium
CCCATGCCCTGCTCTCCCGGGGGGTGGCCGGGATCCGAGGGCGCACCCTGATCGTGAACCTGCCCGGGAGCCCCAAGGCAGTGCGGGAGGGATTGCTTTCGATCCTACCTGCCCTGCCTCATGCCCTGGCCCTCCTTTCCGGCAGCACCGCTGATGAAGATCACGCCTTTCGTCCCCGCCCTCGAACGTAGTGAGCCAACAATGGGCTGGGAAGTTTGTCCTGAGTGACTGTCGAGTCCACAGGGCCGTACCCCCGCACCTTGGAGGACCAGGGGGCAAGAAGCGGAGTCGTAAGGCTATACTGGTGCCATGGGGCGTTATCTTGTGCTCCGGGGAGTCGGTTTCCTGGTCACGCTCTTTCTGACCTGCTTCGCCGTGTTCGCCCTGCTCAGCGTGGTGCCCGGGGACCCCGCCAGGCTCGTGGTGGGACCGGAGGCAAGCGAAGCCGCCTATCAGGCAGTCCGTGCCCGCTTGGGCCTTGACCTCCCCTGGCCAGTACGGTTCGGACAGTGGCTCGGGGGGATCGTCACCCGGGGCGATTTCGGCCAATCGCTGTCCCTGAACCTTCCGGTTTCCGATCTCTTGGCGGATGCCCTGACGGTGACCGTGCCTCTGGCGCTTCTCGCCATGGCGCTGGCCATCCTCATCGGCCTTCCGCTTGGAATAATAGCCGCCACCCGTCCCGGGAGCCTTTTGGACCTCCTTACTGTGGGCATCGCCCAAATCGGCCTAGCCCTGCCCGAGTTCTGGCTGGGGATCCTCCTCGTGGGGTTTTTTGCCGTGCGGCTGAGGGCGTTTCCCGCTGGGGGTTTCCCGGGTTGGCAGGTCCCTGGGAGGGCACTCTATCACCTGCTCCTCCCCGCCTTCGCCTTGGCCCTGCCGCGAGCGGCTTATCTGGCCCGCATGGCCCGGGCAACGATGGCCGACGTGCTCTCGGCCGGCTACATCCAGACCGCAAGGGGTAAAGGGGTTCCGGAAGTTTTGGTGTTGGGCCGCCACGCCCTTAAGAACGCCCTCATCCCGATCATAACCACCGCAGGGCTCACCTTGGGACACCTGCTCGCTGGGGCCATCGTGATCGAAAACCTGTTTTACCTCCCCGGTATAGGAAGGTTGGCCTTGGCCGCGGTGAGGGCCCGGGACCTTCCCCTGGTCTCCGGAGTGGGGGTGACGGTGGCGGGCTTGCTTGTGACCCTGAATTTTGTGGTGGACCTCATCTACGGGTTTTTGGATCCCCGGATCCGCTACCGATGAGACACCATATCGGACTTGCCGTGGGAGGTGGGCTGCTGGCGGTGGTAGTGGGGTTGGTGTTGGTCGGCTACGTATGGCTGCCAGCCGACCCTCTGACGTTCGGTGAGGAGAGGTTATCTCCCCCCAGCCTCTCCCACCCTATGGGGACGGATTGGTTCGGCCGGGATGTGTTCTCCCGGGTACTGGTGGGTGGGAGGATGAGCCTGGCGATAGCCCTGGCAGCCAGCGCATTGGGGGGAACTCTAGGGATCCTGGTGGGAGGCCTAGCCGGCTACTATGGGGGGCTTTGGGACGAGCTTGGGATGCGCATGGCGGATTTTCTGATCGCCTTTCCTGCGTTGCTCTTGGCCCTGCTCCTTGCCACCGTCCTTGGACCGGGGCCGGTCGGGATAACGATCGCCATCGGGGTGTACAACGTGCCGTACTTCGCCCGCATCGTCAGGGGGGCCATGCTAACCCTAAGGGAGCAGGAGTACGTACTTGCGGCCCGGGCCCTCGGTGCAGGGGACGGGCGCATCCTGCTTAGACACCTCCTCCCCAACCTAGCTTCTCCCCTCCTCGTCCAAGCCACGGTAAGCCTGAGCACGGCCCTGCTCTCCGAAGCAGCCCTCAGCTACCTGGGGCTTGGGGTCCAGCCCCCATACCCTTCATGGGGCAGGATGCTTAAGGAGGCCCAAAGCTACTTCGCCCTCTCCCCATGGCCAGCCGTGTTCCCAGGGCTTTTCTTGGCCCTGACCGTGCTGGGCCTGAACCTGGTGGGCGACGGCCTGCGGGACCTTTTGGACCCCTCCTTGCGGGGGCTCAGCGCTTGGAGACGGCCGTGAGATCCAGCACGTAAAGCGGATACACTTCCACCCCACTGACCCCCCGGCGCATGGCCAGGATCCGGTGGGGATCCTGCAGGAACACGTTCACCGCGTCCCGAGCGATCAGGTATTGGCACACAGTGTAGATGGCCTTCCTCGCCCCCTCTTCCATGAGGGAGGCGCCCAACGTCAGGAGGTGGTCCAGCTCCGGGTCATCCCAGCCCCGACGGAAGTAGTAATTTGGCCGGCTGGGGCCGTAGCCCACGAGCATCGGCGCCGGGTCCAGCTTCCAAGGATGCCCGATCACCGTGAGATCGTAGTCCCCTTGGGCGTAAACCCGCTCAAGCCACGTCCCCCAGTCCACAAGCTCGATGGAGGCTTCGATGCCGACCCGGGAAAGCTGGGCGGCGATCACCTCCCCGGTGCGTACATGAAGCGGGTAGTTCTCCGGCAAGGTCAAGGTGGTGCTGAACCCGTTCGGGTAACCTGCCTGTCGGAGGAGCTCCCGGGCCCGGTCGGGGTCGTGGGGGTAGACCCAGGTCATGTCCGCATAGAAGGGGGTGGCGGTGGGGATGTGGCTTCCGATTGGGGTTCCAAAACCAAACGAGACGAGACGAATGATCTCCTCCCGGTCCACGGCATAGGCCAGGGCCTGACGCACCCGGAGGTCGGAAAACGGGGCCCGGGCGTTGTTGATGGCCAGGAGCTGCACCAGATTTTGGGGCCCGGAGATCACCTGGTAGCCAGGGGTGTGGACCAGCCCGGCGGCGATCTCCGGGGTGAGTTCTGCCACCAAGTCCACGTCCCCGGCCTTGAGGGCCGCCAGTTGTGCCGAAGGGTCCGGGATGAACCGGAACTCCACCCGGTCCAGCTTGGGGATCCCCGGCAGGTAGTAGTCGGGGTTGCGCTCGAGGACCAGCCGATCCCCTGGGTGCCACTCCGAGAACCTGAACGGCCCGGTGCCCACCGGGCAGGTGGAAAGGTCCGCGCCCACCGGGGTCACCACCGCGTCCCCCAGGGCTAGGGTGGGGAGGAACGCCGGATCCGGCTCTTTAAGGACGAACCGCACGGTGAGGGTGTCCGGGGCCTCCACCTGGGCGATGTTGGCGAAGTACTCCGGGTGGGGGACCGCGGTGGCCGGATCCAGGAGCCGGAGGAAGCTTTCTCGTACTGCCTCGGCATCGCACGGCGTCCCGTCGTGGAAGCGCACGCCGGCCCGCAGGTGGAACGTATAAGCCAGGCCATCCGGAGAGACATCCCAGCTTTGTGCAAGCTGCCCGTGGAGCTTTCCCTTGGAATCCACCTGGACCAGGTTCTCGTACAAGTTGTGGTGGAGGAGGAGGTCGACCACGGCCGCGGCGTTGGTGGTAGGATCCAGGGACGGGGGTTCGGTGGATACGGCGACCACCAGCTCCGAGGCAGCGGCACTAAAGACCCAAAAAAGAAGGACAACCACGCTTAACGTAAAGGACCTGTACATCGGAGTGTCACCTCCAACCTAAATTTGGAGTGTCACCTCCGAGCCCAACGTTAAGTCAGCTCAAGCTAGAAAACAAGGTTTGAAGGCAGAGTCCACCGAGGGGACTCGGTGATCTCTGCGGTGAGTGCGAGGCTCATTTAAGCTTGGGCGGAAGGACGATCTTCCCGAAGTTGCGTTCGTATTTCTCGATGTTCTCCCCGATCGCTTGGTAAAACCTCTTCATGTGGCCCGGGGAAAGGATCACCCGCGACACCAAAAGCGCTTGGGCCCCTTTGGGCGTCTGGGTCCTGGGATCCACAAATAGGAAATCCACCACAAACTCTTCCTTTTGATGAGAAATAATCGCTAAATTGGCGTATACCCCCTTTCGGGTTTCAGGAGCGGCTGCTACCTGCATCTCTCGTTCCGACATGTTCCACCTCCGCAGTCATGATAGTGCTCACCGTAGGTTTGGACAAGCACGTGGGAATCTGGGAATCAGCGGTCCAATGGCTATAATGCTCCACTGTCATGCGCGGGATCCTCCAGCAGCTTTGGCGATACCGGTTGCGGCTCCTGGCGGGGATCTTGGCGTTATTCATCGTGGATGCGGCCCAGCTTGTGAGTCCGCTGATCATCAGGGCAGCGGTGAACGATCTGGTCCGCGGGGTGGGTGCGAATCTCCTCCGCTATGCCCTGTATCTTGTGGGCATCGCGGGGGTAGTACTTGTATTCCGGTTTCTGTGGCGCTTCTTTCTGTTCGGAGCGGGGCGCTGCATCGAGCGGGACCTGCGTGCCCGCCTATATGAACACCTGCTTCGGCTTTCGCCCTCGTTCTATGCCCTCCACCCCACAGGTGATCTGATGGCCCATGCGACCAACGACCTGGAGGCGGTGCGCCGCGCCTGCAGCATGGGGGTGTTAATGGGTGCCGACGCGGTGATCATGACTTCCTTCGCGCTCCTCGCCATGGTGAACATCTCGCCTCGACTTACCCTGCAGGCGTTCGCCCCCCTTCCGCTCATCACCTTGGTGGTCCTGGGGTTCGGGCGTCTCATCCACCGCAGGTTTGAGCGGGTACAGGAATCCTTTGCGCACCTGACGGAGAGGGTGAGGGAGGCCGTGTCAGGGATTCGGATCCTGCGGGCATTTGCCAGAGAAGAGGGGATGGGGCGGGCCTTCGAGGATGACAACCGCAAGTTCGTTCAACTGAATATGGCCTTGGTGCGGATATGGGGGGTGTTTGGCCCCCTGATCGGACTATTGGCCGGCCTAAGTGGGGGCATCGTGCTGTGGTTCGGCGGGAGGGGAGTGCTCACCGGGGCACTTTCTATTGGGGACCTCGTCGCCTTCACCAGCTACCTGGGGATGCTCGTCTGGCCGATGATGGCCCTAGGCAGGGTCGTGAACCTGCTCCAGCGGGGAGCCGCATCCATGGACAGGGTCCAGAAACTCCTTGCGGCAGAGCCCGAGATCAAAAGCCCCCCTTCCCCAAAGCCCTTTCCTACTTCCCGCCGCATAGAGTTCCGGCGCCTAACCTTCGCCTACCCCGGAGAGGACCGGCCCGCCCTACGGGACGTGGAGGTGACGGTGGAGGAGGGGATGACCCTAGGGGTGGTGGGGCTCACCGGTTCCGGAAAATCCACGCTGGTGCGGCTCATCCCCCGGCTTTATGACCCGCCGCCTGGAACGCTGTTTTTGGGGGGCGTGGACGTGCGGGAGCTCTCCCTCCCCAAGCTCCGCAGCGTGATAGGGATGGCCCCGCAAGACGTGTTCCTGTTCTCGGCCACCATCCGGGAGAACATCGCCTTCGGGAAGCCCGAGGCCACGGACGAGGAGATCTGGGAGGCGGCGCGCCTTGCGGGGCTGGCCGAGGAGATCGCCTCCTTCCCGGACGGGCTTGACACCATGGTGGGGGAGCGGGGGATCGCCCTCTCCGGAGGCCAGCGCCAGCGGGTGGGGATCGCCCGCGCTCTGATCCTGGACCCGCCCATCCTCATCCTGGACGACGCTTTGTCCTCGGTGGACGCGAGGGTGGAGGAGGAGATCCTGGACAATCTACGGGGGGTGCTGGCCCGCCGCACCGCCATCGTGGTGGCCCACCGCATCTCCGCGGTGCGGGAGGCGGACTGGATCATCGTGCTAAAGGATGGGCGCATCGTGGAGCAGGGCGACCACCGGCGCCTGGTCGCCCAGGGGGGGCTTTATGCACGCCTCAACGAGCTCCAACAGGCCTTGGTGAGCTGACCATGCAGTCCCAACAGGACTACCTGGAAGAGGAACGCCTGGGAAAGGCGCTGGACGTGCGGCTCCTGCGCCGGCTCCTTGGGTACGCGCGGCCGTATTGGAGGCTGTTTTTGGTTGCTTCCCTCCTCGCCGGGGGGATCACCCTGGTAGAGCTCTCCCTCCCCTACATCACCAAGACGGCCATCGACTCCGTGCTTACCCCACCCTGGATCGCGATCAGGGCCGAGTCGCCCCCGATCCCCGAGGCGATCAAGCTCGACGAGGGGCGGTTCCTCGTCAGGGCTCAGGCGCTTCCCCGCTCCGTCCGGGAGTCCCTGGAGGAGGGGGGGAAGGTGGAGGGCAGGTACCTCCTCATCCCCCCTGAGGGACCCGGGGCGGAGGTGGCGGCCCGCCATCCGGATCTTTTCCGCAGGATTCCCGAGGGGTACCTAGTGGCCGAGCCGGACCTTGAGAAGCTCTCGGCGGGGGAACGCCTGACCTTGCGGGCACCTGCAGTACGAACGCTCCTTTACCTTGTGCTGGGGCTTCTGGCTTTGCTCCTCGTCCGGTTCTTGTTCTCTTATGGGCAGGTGTACCTCCTCCAGTACGCAGGCCAACGGATCATGTTTGACATGCGGCGGGCCATCTTCCGACACCTGCTGCGCCTCCCCATGGGATTCCTTGACCGCCAGCCGGTGGGCCGACTTGTGACCCGGGCCACCAACGATGTGGCGGCCATCAACGAGATGTACACCCAGGTAGTGGTTTACCTGTTGCAGGATGCCCTGAAGATGGCCGGGGTGCTTGCAATCATGTTTCGGCTGAACACACGCCTGACCCTGCTCATCCTCGCATTTGGACCACCGCTCCTTGCCCTCACGTTCTGGTTCCGCAGGCGCGCCCGGGATGCCTACCGGGAGGCACGGAGGAAGCTCGCCCGCCTCAACGCCTACCTCTCCGAGTCCATCTCCGGCATGCCCATCATCCAGCTTTTCCGCCAGGAGCTCAGGTCCAACCGCGCTTTTCAGAAGATCAACCAAGGATACTACCAGGCCCAAATGCGATCGGTGATCGTGTATGGGATCTTCGGTCCCACCATCTCGGTGATGCAAACGTTGGTCCTGGCCTTGCTCATCTGGTACGGGGGGCGGGGGGTGCTATCCGGCGTGTTCACCCTGGGGGCACTGGTGGCGTTCACCGGTTATGTAAGCATGCTGTTCCAACCTCTGTCCGACCTTTCCGACAAGTACAACATCCTCCAATCAGCCATGGCCGCCTCCGAACGCATCTTCAAGCTCCTGGACGAAAAGGAGGAGCCGACCGGGAGCCGACCCCTGCCGACTTTACGGGGTGAGATCGAATTCAAAGACGTGTGGTTTGCCTACCACGACGAAGACTGGGTGTTGAAGGGGATCTCGTTCCACATCGCCCCGGGTGAACGGGTGGCACTGGTGGGCCCCACCGGCTCGGGCAAATCCACTATCGTAAACCTACTTTTCGGGTTCTACCGGCCACAACGAGGCAAGATCCTGGTGGATGGGCATGACATCAGCGAACTGGATCTGGCGCAGCTGCGACGCAAGCTGGCGGTGGTACCCCAAGATGCGTTTCTGTTTTCTGGGAATGTGGAGGAGAACATCCGCCTATGGGAGGAGAAACTCTCCCCCGATGGCGTGAGAAGGGCGGCGGAGGCGGCCGGGGTGCATGGGATGGTGAAGCGCCTTCCCGAAGGCTATTCCACCGACGTGAGGGAGCGGGGGGGACGGCTTTCCATTGGGGAAAGGCAGCTCCTTTCCATCGCCCGGGCTGTGGCGGCCGATCCCAAGCTCATCGTCCTCGATGAGGCCACGGCCAATGTGGACTCCCACACCGAGGCCCAGGTGCAAGAGGCGCTCGAGCGTCTGACGGCCGGCCGGACCGTGCTGGCCATCGCTCACCGCCTGTCCACCATTCGGAACGTGGATCGGGTGCTGGTGCTCAGCGAGGGGAGGCTGGTGGAGGAGGGCACGGTGGAGGAGCTGCTTGAGAAAAAGGGGCTGTTTTGGGCGTTGTGGCAGCTTCAGTTCGCCTCCGTGTCGCCAGCCGAAGGGGCTGATTCGTGAGCCGTCCAGGGTGGGCCTAAAAAAGCGGACAAGCGACCGCTCTACAAAGGGTGAGTGGGATATGCACCCTCCTCCCTTGCCCATAACCTAGACCAGGCGGTGCGACGCTGGACGCTTGCGATATGGGGGTTGGTGTGGACGGTCCTCATACCGGGCATGGTAGAGGCCCTCCGCCGCCATGTGAAAGCCAGGTCAAGGAGGGAGCCGTTATGAGGCGAGCATGTATTCTCCTTTTCACACTGCTTCTGACCGGCGGGGTCGCCCTTGCTGACACACTCCTTATGACGGATGGAACGACGGTTCAGGGGGAACTTGTGGGGCTTGATGCTTTCCACCTCTACTTCGCCCCGGAGGGCGGTGGGAAAAAGGGGGTGCCCCTTTCCCAAGTGCGGTCGATAAGCTTGGACTGGGAGGCAAACCCCGAGCCCAGGGTATCCCATGATGAATGGCTCTCCGCCATCTCCAAGGCGAGGCTTGAGCTTGCGAATTGCCGCCGGGCCAAGCAGGGAACCATCGTTGGGGGGCTGCTTTTCATCGCTGGTGGGTACTGGCTCGGAAGCCAAGGGCATGGCCCATTTGGCGATCTGATCATGGGCCTGGGAGCGGTGGTCACGTTGCTAGGAGTTGCCTCCCCCCAACCTACCTGTGATCAGCCCCTGCATCGGGTGGAAATCCTCACCAAGATCGGCCTAGAACACGGCTGGGTCTACTGATC
>JAGGRX010000076.1 GCA_021159405.1 Candidatus Bipolaricaulota bacterium
CCGGGAAACCCCGGGGCCTCGATCAGGGCCTGGACCAGCTCGTCCCCCCCTTCCGACACCACCACCAGCCGGGGGACCAAGGTCGCAAGCCGGGCCTGCTCCCGTTCTACGAAGCTGCCGACAACACCAAACAGGAGGGGGTAAAAGATCAGTGGAAATGCCACGGTCATGAAGACGGTCCGCCGATCGCGGACCGCCTGCAGCATCTCCTTGCGGAAAAGGAGCCAGGCCCCTTTCACTTGCCTTCCTCCACCTCCACGGTGAAATGCCAGCGCGCTTGCTTAAGAGCGGCCGGGTCGTTGTCCTCATACACGGTGAGGTCAAGACCATAGCTACCCACCGTCCATGGCGGGGTGAAGGAGAGGATCCCTTCTGCGGTGTCGTCCTGGGCCGCGTCCTTTTCTGTGGCCACAAGGGTCAGGGCAAGCTCGATGGCCGGCCCCGAGTAAAGGACGAGGGGGAGGGAGGCCGACTGGACCTCCCCCTCGCTTCCGTTCAGCCGATAGCTCAACACCCAGTCGGAGCCGACTCCGCTGTTCTCAAGGAGCTCCGCCTGGGTAAGCGTCACCCGAAAGGCGGCACTTTCAGGTTTACCGGGCGCCGGGGCAATGGATGAGGTCTGGGGCTGCTCCGGCGCCACCTCCTCAAAAGGGGGCTCACCACCCTTCTCGGCCGCGGCTTCGGTCGCGGGAGCGGAGTCGTCCTTCCAGATCACCACGGACTGAACTGCCTCCCGGTTTCCATAGAGGTCGATGGCATAGTACTCCAGCTTGTGCGGCCCCTCGGGCCCTGGGATGGTGAAGGGTTCCGCATACTGCCTCCAGTCGCCCTGGTCGATGCGGTAGAAGATGTTGGCTTGGCCGGATTCGTCCTCGCTCACCAGCTGGAACGGGGTGTGCGAAGTCGCCCATAGCTTTCCGTCCTCCGCGTAGTAGTGGGGGTCGCCGGCCAGAACCCGGGTCACTGGCGGCTGGATGTCGAGGTAAACCGTGAGGGTGCGATGGGGTTCCTCATTGCCAAGCTTGTCCACGGAATAATACTCCATCCTGATCACGGCCTGCCCGGGAAGGGAGAATGGCTTCGTATATTCTTGCCATTCGCCACCATCGATCCGATAGAAGATCTTGTCCACCCCTACGCCCACATCCGTGGCGGTGAGCCTGACCAAGCTGCCTGGGGCCAGTGCCACGATGCCCCGCTCACCCACGGCCTCCAGGTCCAGCGTGCGCAGGGGGGTCGCCTCCGGCGGGAGCTCCACCGGAGGCTCGATGAGGGGATAGGCGTCCGGCACAACCTCGTACCGGGAGTCGCCGATGCCATCCCCGTCGAGGTCCTGGCCTCGGTAGTCGGACCAATAGTTCCCCTTGCTCTCGTAGTACCAGCGATTCCCCTGGCCCTCGTCGCTTGCGGGAAGCCCGCAGGCGATGATGGAGTTGCCGTAGATGAGGTTGTCGTTGGATCCGGATGAAATTATGATGCCCTTGTCGCAGTATCCGATGGCGTTCCCCGTGATCACGAGGTTGCTTGCGGAAAGAAGCTGGATCGCCGCCCGTCCACCGTAGATGCTGCAGCCCTCGATGCGGCCGTTCTTCACGGTGGAGAGGAAGATCCCCGCACGGGCTTGGGGATAACGGACCACGCAGTTGCGGATCACGAAGTGGGCCGTGGTGTGGTCGATGTAGATGCCGTAGTCGTACCCCAAGGTGTCGATGGTCCAACCCTCGATGACGTATGGATCTTCCTCGGTTCCGGAACCTGCGATGACCCCGTTTTCCCAGGTAAAGCCCTCGTCCCCGTAGATGTAGATAGGAGCGTGTGGGGCCCAGCCTTGTGCCATGGCCAAGGCCCCCCACAAACCTGCGGCAAGCAAGACCACAAATCTCCTCACCATATGCCCCTCCTTTTCAGAATCTCTCCCTCCATGGTATCACGCCTCCCCAGCCCTGCCGGGGACAGCCTTCGCTCCCGCGGGGGACAGGCCAGCCCGCCTCAAGGTGCGGAAGAACACCTCCTCGAAGTCCACACCGCCCACTTCCTTGCCCAGCTCTTCAGGCGTACCCACCGCCACCAGCTTGCCCAAGTGGATGATCCCCACTCGATCACAAAGCCGTTCGGCGAGGTGCATATCGTGGGTGGAAAGGAGGATCGTATGCCCGTTTGAGCGCAGATCGCGGATGAGCTGCGTGATCGTCCGGGCTACGAACACGTCCAAGCTGGCCGTCGGCTCGTCCAGGATGAGGACCGGAGGGTCGTGGATGAGGCAGCGGCCAAGGGATAGCTTCTGCCTTTCACCCGTGGACAGCGTCCCCACCCGGCGGTCCCTGAGCCCCTCGAGCCCCAGAATCCGCAGCGTTTCCTCGGCCCGCAATTCAAGTTTCCCGGGGGGGAGGCCAAATATGCGACCGAAGAAAAGGAGCGTTTCCCATGGGGTAAGCCGCTCATAGAGCCCGGTTTCAGTGGTCAAAAAGCCGATCCTCGCCCGGACCTCTTGGGGGGCGGCCATCAGGTCGTAGCCCATGATCTCCGCCCTCCCTGCGGTAGGGACAAGGAGGGTGGCAAGCATCCGCAGCGTTGTGGTCTTCCCAGCCCCGTTCGGCCCCAAAAGCCCAAAAATCTCCCCTTCCTTCACCGTAAAGGAAACCCCATCCACTGCCCGCACCTCACCCTTCCTGGTGCGGAAAACCTTGGTCAGCCCTTGGACGGAAATGGCGGTCATGAAAGCTCCCTTTCCCCAAGGAGCTCGGCCAGTACCTCGGGAAGCACCACCGTGCCATCGGGACGCTGGTTTTGCTCCAAAATGGCTGCAAACAGGCGGGAAGTGGCAAGGCCGGAGCCGTTCAGGGTGTGAACGAACTTGGGCCTGCCCCCACCAGCGGGTCGGAACCGGATGTTTCCCCGCCTGGCCTGATAGGCCTCACAGTTGGAACATGAGGAAACTTCATAGTATTTCCCCTGGCCGGGAAGCCACACCTCGAGGTCGATGGTCTTGGCCGACTGCTGAGCCAGATCCTGGCTTGGGAGGAGCACCACCCGGTAGTGCAGCCCCAACCGCTTGAGCACCTCCTCGGCGTGGCCCACGAGCTCTTCAAGGTCCCGATAGGAACGCTCGGGGGTGGTGTAGTGGAAAAGCTCAACCTTGTTGAACTGGTGCACCCGGATGAGGCCCCGCTGTTCCTCCCCGTAGCTGCCGGCCTCCCTGCGGAAGCAAGGGGTATAGGCCACATAACGCAGCGGGAGTTCCTCCTCCGCCAGGATCTCGTCGCGATGGAGGTTGACGAGCAAGGACTCGGCCGTGGGGTTTAGGAAAAGGTCGTCTTCCTGGCAGTGGTAGAGCTCGTCCGCGAACTTGGGGAGCTGTCCTGAGACGAGGAATGAGGTGCGGTTGGCCAAGATGGGGGGGAGCACCGGGATGTATCCGTGCTCGCGCACGTGAAGCTCGAGCATCCAGTGGACGAGGGTCAATTCCAGCATGGCGCCAAGACCGGTGTACATGGGGAAACGGGCTCCGGTCACCTTGGCCGCCCGCTCAAAATCCAACAGCCCTAGCTTCCTGCCAAGCTCCACGTGGTGCTTGGGGGGGAAGTCGAACTTTTGCGGCTGGCCCCAGGTGCGAAGGACCACCTTCTCCTCCTTGGTCCCCGGGGGAACTGAGTCGTGGGGGAGGTTGGGAAGCGAAAGGAGCTCGGATTGAAGCGCGGATTCCACCTGGGAAAGCCGATCCTCAAGCGCCTTTAGCTCCTCGGAAAGGGCCCTGAGAGAGGCGATCCTGTCTTGGGCCTCCTCCGTTTTGCCCTGCGCCTTAAGCGCCGCCACTTCCTCGGAACCCTGCTTCCTCCGGCGCCGTAGTTCCTCCACCTTTCGCACGAGCCCGCGCCGCTCTTCATCCAGGGAGAGCACGGTGGAGAGGTCCAGGCTGGGATCACGGCGGCGCAGGCGGGCGAGCACCCCGTCCGGATCTTCACGGATCTCGCGAATATCGAGCATGGTTTATTTTAGCCCACACACTTACTTTCCGCGCTTCCGCATGGCAAGAAGCTCTTCCCAGGGAAGGCAGTTCAAGACGTGCTTTTTTTCCGCCCACCCCCTGCGGCAGGTCACCACCCCTAGCTCCAGGAAGTCCAGGTGGTCCAGGGCATGGGCATCCGTTCCGATAACGATCCGCACCCCAACCTCGATCGCCGCTCGGACCATGGGGGCGGAAAGGTCCAGCCGCTGTGGATTGGCGTTCACCTCAAGGAAGGTTCCGGCCTTGGCCGCCCGGAAGAACACCTCCTCCCAATCCGCCTCGTAGGCAGGACGCTCCCCGATCAGCCGCCCGGTGGGGTGGCCGAGGACATCCACCAGCTCGTGCTCCACCGCCCGCACAAGCCGGCCGGTCATCTCCTTTCGGGACAGGTGAAAGTGGGAGTGGACCGAAGCGATCACCAAGTCAACCTTGCGCAAGAGCCTCTCGGGCACGTCGATGGAGCCGTCCCGCTGGATGTTGGCCTCCACCCCGCTCAGTATCCGGAAACCGCTCAGTTTCTCGTTTAGGCGGGCGATCTCGTCTATCTGACGCTCGAGGTCCTCCTCGGAGAGGCCATGGATCGCCTGGGAAAAGCGAAAATGGTCGGTAACGGCGATGTAGGCAAGGCCTTTTGTTTGGGCTGCCTGGGCCATTTCCTCAAGCGTAGCTTTGCCATCGGACCAGTTCGTGTGTACGTGTAGGTCTGATTTCACCTCCTTGAGGCTGACAAGCTTAGGAAGCTCTCCCCGCTCGGCTGCCTGGATCTCCCCCTGATCCTCCCTCAGCTCTGGGGGGATGAAATCGAGGCCCAAGGCACGGTAAATGTCCTGTTCGGTCTCCCCGGCCAGGCGCTTCCCCTCCCGGTCGAACAGCCCGTACTCGTTGAGCTTCCAGCCCCGGGACACTGCCCGTTCCCTGAGCCGGATGTTGTGGGCCTTGGAGCCGGTGAAGTACTGGAGTGCCGCCCCAAAGGATTCCTCCGGCACAATGCGCAAGTCCACCTGCAGGCCCCCTGAGAGCCGTACCGAGGATTTCTTGGGCCCCTGGGCCAGGACTTCCTCCACCTCCGGCAGGGAGACGAACGCGCTTGCAGCCGCCTCGGGCTGGTCGGAGATGGCCAAGAGATCTAGGTCCCCCACCGTCTCGCGGCCCCGCCTGAGGGAACCGGCAGGCTGAATGCGCCTAAAAAGACCGGTTTTCTCGAGCTTTCGGCAGAGCTGGCGGGCCAGGGGGAGGGCATAGCCCAAAAGCTCCCGCTTTTCGGTACGACGGGCCTCAGCCAGGCCCCGGAGGATCTTCTCTTCGGTCTTGGCACCAAGTCCCTTGATGTTTCGGATCCTGCCTTCCTTGGCGGCCCGTTCCAGATCCTCCAGTGTGCGCACCCCGAGCTGTTCGTAGAGGAGCTTGGCCGTCTTCGGCCCCACCCCCTCCACCTGGGTGAGGGCGTACAGGTCCACCGGAAGCTCCTTCTTCAGCTCCTCGTGGTAGGCGAGCTTCCCCGTCCTCACGATCTCCGTGATTTTCTCGGCGATGGACTTACCCACGCCTGGGAGCTCGGAAAGCTTCCCCTCGGCCACCAGCTCCTCGATGGGGGTGGGGCAGGACTCCACCGCCTGGGCAGCCCGACGGTATGCTCGGGGCTTAAAGTTTACCCCTTGCAGTTCAAGCAGGTCGGCCACCTCGTACAGGATCTTTGCTACCTGACGGTTCTTCATTCCCTTTGGAGCTGGGCGAAGCGGCGGAACGAGCGGTCATAGGTGCGTTCCACCTCGGGCGGGAAGCAGCATGCCGGCAGCTCCCCATGGGCAAGATGGTACCGGAGGCACTCGCAGCAGATCCCCTTGCGCGGACAATCCGGCCAGGTGCAGGGGCACCGATCCAAATTCGCCTTTTGGTTCGGACAGGTTGCCATCCCCTTCCCTCCTTTCGCTGGAGCAAGCTCCAAGGCTATAATGCCGAAGCCGTGCAAAAAGCACAAGAGATCATCGCGCGCATCCGAAGGGAGACAGCGGGGCTGCGCCCTCACTATGAGCGTTACTGCTTGCCTGCGGTGTCCAGGACGATCGAAGAGCTGTTCGGCACGGAGGCAGGGGGGCTAAGGGAAGAGCTGGGGCTGGGGCCGGCCGACAAAGTGGTCAGCTTCGTCCTGGACGGCCTTGGCTACCTCAAGCTCGAGTCCCTGCGAAGGCAAGGGGTGGTTGACCTGACCCCGTTTCAGGAACGGGGCGTCTACATCCCGCTGACCTCGGTGTTCCCGCCCACCACCACCACCGCCTTGGCCAGTCTGTCCACGGGTGCAAGCCCACTCCTGCACGGCGTGGTTGGCTACACGCTTTTCCTCCAGGACCCCGGGGCAGTGGTGAACATGATCAAACTCACCACCCCTGGGGCGGCGAGCGATGCGCTCCAGAAGTTGGGGATCAAGGTCGAGCAGTTCCTCCCTGTCTCAACGTTGTACCGGCGCCTGGAGGGGCAGGGGGTGCCCACGTACCTGTTCCTCCCCAAGTACATAGCGGACTCGGGGCTGTCGCACCTGCTGTATGGGGGGATCAAGGAGACGATCCCCTACATCTCCCTGTCAGACCTGTTCATGCTGCTTAGGGAGGCGCTGAGGCGCCCGGGACGCGCCCTGCTTGCGGTGTATTGGCCGACGGGCGACACCATCGCTCACGTTTATGGGCCAAGCTCCCCAGCCTTCGCCACGGAGGTAGCCACCTTTTTCCGCCTTCTTTACCAAGAGTTCTTAGGCCAGGTGCGGGGGGTCACGGTCCTCATCACGGCTGACCATGGGTTTGTGGACGTTGACCCGGTGAAGGACGTGATCTTGTGCCCCCAGCACCCGGAGCTCAAGGCAGGGCTTCTCTGCCCTCCGGTGGGGGATGCCCGGGCAGCATATCTGTTCCTGAGGCGGGGCCATGAGGAGGAAGTACGGGAATTCTTTTTCCGCAACTATCCGGATGACTTCCTCGTCATGACGAGCGAGGAAGCGCTTCGCCAGGGGCTGTGGGGGTTCGAATCCCCCAGCCTCGAGGTTCGGGCCAGGCTGGGGGACCTGGTGGTACTTGCCAGGAGGAGGAAGCTGGTCCTGTGGCCGAGGGAGGAGTTCAAACTGCGGGGCATGCACGGGGGGCTGACGGAGGAGGAGCTGCTCGTGCCGTTTCTTGCCCTTACCTTATAGGGAGGTCGAAGTGGCCATTGTAAAGCGCATTGAGGACGTGCCGGAGATTGACCTTTCAGGGGATGAGGCCATGGGGGCGCGCAAACAGGTTCTGATCGGCCCTGCGGACCATGCGCCTACGTTCGCCGTGCGCCTGTTCACCCTGGAGCCGGGCGGCTATTCGCCACGCCACGCCCATCCTTACGAGCATGGGGTGATAGTGCTCGAGGGGGAAGGGGAGCTTCACACCCCGGAGGGCCCCAGGGCGCTTTCAGTCGGCACGGTGGCGCTTGTTCCCCCGGGCGAAGAGCACCAGTTCAGGAACAGGGGGGCTGGGCCGTTCAAATTCCTGTGCATCGTGCCCCGCCATGTGGAGGAGTAAAAAGCAAGTGCTGGTGGGGATGTCCGGGGGTGTGGACTCGACCGTGTGCGCCCACCTCCTCCGGGAGGAGGGTTATGAGGTCCTAGGGATCACCCTGTGGCTGTGGGATCCTGCCGGGCCCAAGGAGAACCCATGCTGCTCGGTGGACACCGCCGCCCTGGCCGCCCGGGAGCTTTCCATCCCCCACGAGACGGTCCAAGCCCAGGAGGACTTCCAGCGCCTTGTGATCGAGCCCACCCTGCGGGCATACCGAACCGGGAAAACCCCCAACCCCTGCACCTTCTGCAACCGTGAGGTCCGGTTTGCGCTGCTCCTTAAGGAGGCGGACCGGCGGGGGATCCCCTACATCGCCACCGGCCACCACGCCCGCATTCGGAAGGAGGGGGGAAAGGCGCTGCTCCTGCGGGGCCGCGACCAGGCCAAAGACCAGTCCTATTTCCTTTATTCCCTGACCCAGGAGGAGCTTGCCCGGGCCCTGCTCCCGGTGGGAGAACTCACCAAGGCTGAGATCAAGGAGATAGCGGAAAGGCTTGGGCTCACGGCCGCCCGGCTGCCCGAGTCCCAGGACCTGTGCTTCGCCCCTGGAAGGCTTCTTTCGGCTGCCCCCCCGGGGCCGATCCTGGACCTCGCCGGGCGGGTCCTGGGAACGCACAAGGGCCTCCCTCACTACACCGTGGGCCAGAGGCGGGGCCTTGGGATCGCTGCCCCGGAGCCCTTGTACGTGGTGGCGCTAGACCCGGAGAGGAACGCGGTGATCGTGGGCCCGGAGAGCGCCCTCTACGCCCGCGGCCTGGTGGCGGAGGACCTGCACTGGATAGCCGGCGAGCCTCCTGGAAAGCGGTTCGAATGCCAGGTCCAGATACGCTACCGCGCC
>JAGGRX010000143.1 GCA_021159405.1 Candidatus Bipolaricaulota bacterium
ACTGCCTCCTGGCCCATCCACACCGAGATGGGAAGCCGGCTGCGTGCCCATGAGTCGGCGGCGCTCGCCTCCAGCATCTACATGGTGTGCCGCAAACGCACCACCGAGGAGGTGGGCGAGTACAGCCGGGTGCGAGAGGAACTGCAGAAGGTTTTGCCGGAGCGGCTGGCGGAGCTGTGGCAGCAGGGCATCTCCGGGGCGGATTTTTCTATGGCCGCCATCGGCCCGGCGGTGGAGATATTCGGCCGCTACGCCCGGGTGGAGAAGCTCTCCGGCGAAGCCGTGTCGGTGGGGGAGCTGTTGAACTTGGCCCGCCGGATCACCTCCGAGTTCACCCTGCGCCGGATCCTGAAAGACGGCCACCTCGCCGGAGTGGATAACGTGACCCAGTTTTACCTTCTGTGGCGGTGGAACTACGGCCGGGGCCTGGTCCCGTTCGACGAAGCTCACAAGCTGGCCCTCTCGGTGGGGGTGGACTTGGAACTCCTCTCACGGCAGGGGCTCGCCAAGAAGAACGGCTCTTACCTACGGCTCCTCGGGCCCCAAGACCGGAGGTTCACCGGGAAGGAGGTTCCGGAAAACCTTGTGGACGCTTTGCAGCTTGCGGCGCTATATTGGGCGCAGGGGAAGGAACGGGAACTGGAGGAGCTACTGGCCAGCCTGAGTTGCTCCCTGGAGACGTTCTGGCGGGTGGCCCAGGCGATTGCCGACAGGCTCCCAGACGGCGACAAGGAGAGGCAACTCTTGCACGGGCTGCTGGGCCGAAGGAATGGGGCAAGATTATGGGAGCAGAGGCTTCCCTATGACCAATAGAGAGCTAAACCAGCGGCTGCTAGCCCTGTGAAAACAAGGGGGTAGGGGTGGAGTTCGAGGCCAAGTTAAGCGAGGCGGAGCGGTTCCGGGAGCGCGGGGCCGTGGCTCAAGCGGCCTTAGCCGGTGGGCAGCTATTGGAAGCCTTGCTCCGCTCCGTATACCGGGAACTTTTGCCCAAACTCCCTCCCCAAGAGGCGGCCAAGGCGGCACAGGCCTTGGAGAAGGTGGGCAAGGGGAAAGGGGTGGACGGGCTCACCTTGGGGCAGCTCTTGGGCCTGTTCCGCACCGGCGGACTCTTCTCACTGGCCAAGCGGTATCTGAACCGCGATCTTTCCCTGCTGACCAACGAGCAGCTCGTCCAGGGGTGGGTGGAATTGCGCAACCGCGCCGCCCACGGCGGGGCTAGCCTGGACGAAGAGGAAGTGCATGTGTTTCTCGTGAACTTGCGGCAGCTTCTCAAGCAGGCGGGCTATTTAAAAACCGCGAAAGCGATCGAAGGGGAGTTGCCCCCATGGTGGGAGGTGGCCCGGCCCCATCGGGATGTGCGGGAAGGGAAGCTCTCGCCCGAAAAGTTCGCCGCCAAGCTGGACGAGGTGGTGTTGGGCCGGGGGCCGGACGAGTACAGAAAACCTGAGCAGTTCTTTGACAGGACCTATCCCACCCAAGGGCTGGTGACCCTGCTGGCCACGGTGCTCAAGCGGTTGGCCGGCCAAGGCGGGGAGGGGATCGTGCATCTCCAGACCCCGTTCGGCGGTGGGAAGACCCACTGCCTCATCGCCCTCTACCACTTCTTCAAACATCCCGAGGTGGCCCTGGAAACCAAGTTCGGGCAGTGGGTGACCTCCGAGGCCGGAGTGGAGGTGCCCAAGGGCGTGCGGGTGCTCACCTTCGTGGGGGTGAGCGAGGATCCACTTAAGGGGAAGACACCTTGGGGCAGGCTGGCCGAACAGCTCGGCCGCTACGAGGATTTTCGGGACTCGGATGAATCCCGCACTACCCCTGGCAAGGAGCGGCTGAGGGAGCTTTTGGCAGGGGCTCCCACCCTCATCCTCATGGACGAGATCGCCGAATACGCTGCCAAGGTGGTCAGCCCCAAGGAGATCGCCGAGGCCGGGGAAGCCGTGGCCCGGGCCTATCAAAGTCAGCTTTTCTCCTTCTTCCACGACCTCACCGAGGCGGTTTCGTCTCTCCCCAACTGCGCCCTGGTGGTGACCCTCACCACCAGCTCCCCCTACGGAGTGGAGGGCGAACGGGCCCAACACAAATTGGGGGAGATCTTCGGCCGCATGCGCAAGATCCTGGAGCCGGTGCAGGGGGAGGAGATCTACGAGATCGTTCGCCGGCGGCTGTTCGAGGACCTGGGGGATGAGGGGCTGCGAGAGCAGATCGCCGCCGCCCTCTGGCGGGCGTATCGGGAGCTGGGCGATCAGGTCCCCCAAGCGGTTCGGGACGCCGACTACCGGAAGAAGCTTGCCAAAGCCTACCCGTTTCACCCCGAACTGATCGATGTGCTCTACGAAAGGTGGGGTTCCTTCAGTGGGTTCCAGCGCACCCGGGGAGTGCTCCGGCTTCTGGCCGAGGTGGTGGCTTGGCATTGGAAGAAGCGTGTGCCCTTGCCCATCTTGCGCTCGGCCGATGTGCCCCTGGGAGTAGGAGGCGTACAAGAGGAGCTGGTGGAGCAGATAGGGCGGGAGTACGAAGGCATAATCGCCGCCGATATCGCTGGTGGCACCGCCCTGGCAATGCGGTTGGATGCCCAGGCCCAGGAGGAGGTCAAAAGGTACCAGCTCGGCAGGCGCTTGGCCACCGCTGTGTTCATGTACTCGTTCACCGGAGCGGAGAAGGAGGAGCCAGGTGTTTCCCCGGCATGGCTGCGGGCGGTTGTCTACGAGCCGGGGATGCCGGCGGCCCTCATCGGCGACACCCTGCAGAAACTGGAATCAGAACTGCTTTATCTACACAAGCGGGATGGCCGCTATCTCTTCTCCACCGAGCCCAACTTGAACAACCTGGTGGTGAAGGCGGAAGAGGGAGTCGAGCCGGAGACGATCGAGGTCGAGTTGAGGGCTTGGGTGAAGAAGTACTCCGGGGCGGAGCTTAAAGTGGGGGAGCCGTGGCCCCGGCGGCCCGAAGAAGTGCCGGATAGGCGTGAGCCCCAGTTGGTCCTGTTGGCCCCGACTTTCACCTATGGGACTTCCGAGGCCGAGGAATTCGTCCGGGCCCTTTACGACCGGGCCGGGGAGGGGAAGCGGAAGTATCCAAACGCCGTTTTGGCTTTGGCCCCTGATCCGAACGAGCTTGCGCGGGCCAGGCTGGCTGTAAAGCATCTTTTGGCGCTGCGCACGGTGAAAAGCAACCACTGGGAGCGGTTGGACGAGCCCGACAGGAAGGAGCTCAACAGACGCATCCAAGCGGCGGAGCAGTCGGTGGAAGACCGGGTACTTGGGTGTTGGCGTCATCTGAGCTGGCTGGAAGCAGAAGGGCCGCGCTGGGCGGACTTGGGAACGCCCCACTTAGGGCCGGCCCGCTCCTTGGGCGGGCGGGTGGTGGAGTATCTGAAGGACGCCGACCGCTGGGCAGAGGACATCGCCCCCCAGAAGGTGGTTCAGCTCGCCTTTGCCCCCGGGGAGGAGGAAAAGCCGTATCGCGAAGTGCGGGACATGTTCTACTGCGTCCCAGGAAGCCCCATCGTGCCGGAGCGGGCGCTGCGGAAGGCCATCCGGGAAGGGGTTAGAGAGGGGATTTTGGGGATCAGATTCGGTGGCAAGTTAACGTTCAGGCGCGAGGTGCCGGACTCCTTGATCGATCCCGAGGCATTGATCGTCCGAGGAGAAGTGGCCGAGGGGGAGCTGGCCCAAGCCGAGGCGCCCCAGGCGCTACAAAAGGCCCACGAAGAGGAGGAAGGTGAAGCCGGGGTTCCTCAGGTTCGTGCTTCGGATGAGATGGCCCCCAGAAGCCTGCGGCTGCGCCTTCACATCCCCTGGGACAGGCTTGCTGACATCCAGCGAGGGGTGATCCTCCCACTCAAGGACGAGAGCAAGCGGCTGGATCTCACAATCACCATTGAGGCAGAAGCCGTGGAGGAGTTCAGCCAGACCACTTTGGAGGAGAAGGTTCGTGAGACCCTAAGGCAGCTTGGGGTAGAGTGGTCCGAAGAGCTCAGATAGTAAACATAGGGAAGAACGTACAGGGCCAAAACGGGATATGGTGGGCCCTGACGCTGAAGTAACACACTCGCTTTCAGGAATGGTCTTCTCAGGCCAGCCAGTCAATTAGCACCGAAGCGATCCACCCCAGGGAGAACAGGATCGGGAGGAAGGCCACGGCCAGCCGCGATGTCGCACGTCCCGGCCAGGGAAGGCGCAGTACCTTGGGATGCCACTCGCCGCACTGCCAGTCGCTCGCCGGAATGCATACCTCTTTCCCTAGCAGGAATTTGTATGCGCTGCGGTGGAACTCTGCCCCTGCGAATTCTCCTTCCAGGCTCCGAAGGAGGCCGGTCCAATGGGCAACCTCTCGCTCCAAGCGCCACTGGGAGCTCCACCACCCCAAGCTCATACAGAGCCCGATCCCCGCGAGCACAGTCCTCAGGATGCGCGCGGCTGCGAGGTCATGTGCCAGGTTCAGAAACGCTACGGCAAGGAAAAGTAGACAGCTTGCGATGAGAAAGCCCAAAAGCGTGGTCCAGTAACCCCTCTCCTTCGTCCCGGCTGTGAGGCTGATCGCCTGGTAAACCTCCAGCCACCCCTCTAGTTCCAAGGCCACCTCCTTAGCGGCATGCGCAAGTTCAAACTATGGGGCTTTTCGAGAGGGCGAAAGGCAGCGCTGCCCTATCTTTGAAGACACTTGTCCGCCGAGGGCTTCCTTGACGTCACGAAGTCCACCGTGCTACAGTGATTTAGCGTATAATTGGAGGGAGGCCGAGGAACCTCGGGCGGAGATTTGTCCATGCTCAAGGCGCAAGGGGTGGAACAGGTACAGCAAGTACAGGGGGTGCTGGATCAGCTTGTACAGCGGGTAGTTGAGCAGACCCCCTTCCAGCGCGCGGTGGCTTCCCTTTACGCTGAACCACTAACGCCTGCGCCCCATTCGGAGGCCCGCGTAATCACCTATTCCGCCCATGGCCTTACTTGGGAAGACGAGCGCGAACTCCGATCCTTCGTGGATCACGGCGGGACAGTTCGGGGGGCCAAGTTCGCTCCCGAGTTTCGCCTTGGGAATTCCTACTACATTCCAGGAGATAAGGCGCCTCCCGGCCTTTATCCACGGATCCGCAGTCGGAGGAGGTTCGTCCAACCCGATGGTTGGCGGGCGGAGGACCTTCTCCTTGTTCCGCTCCGGGTAAGGGGGCAAATCATAGGTCAACTCTCCGTGGACGATCCGGCCGATGGGGCGCGACCAACCCCGGCAAGCCTCCGCGGATTGGAGAGCCTGGCCACTATGGCTGCCCTCGCTTTGAGGAAGGCCCGGGTGTTGGAGGTCCTGCAAGAGCGCTATCAGTTGTTCCACTTCCTTGCCGAGAGGGCCATCGCTGGGCTGCTTGTGGTGCAAGGCGGCCGGATTCGCTATGCCAATGCCCAAGCTGCCGAGCTCCTCGGCTATCGGCGGGAGGAACTCCTGGATCTGGTCCCCTGGTGGCAGTTTTTCCATCCCTCGGAAAGGGCACACTTTTCTGGCGAGAAATTGCTGACAGGAAGGGAGCTTGAGGCACAGGCCATCCGACGCAATGGGGACACGGTGTGGCTGAAGGTCCGAATTCAGGCCATGGATTATCAGGGCAAGCCGGCCTTTGCCGTCCAGCTCCTCGACATAAGCGATCGGGTTCAAACCGAGGCACTGCTCAAGGAAAGGGCGATCCGCGATCCCTTGACGGGCCTGTTCAACCGCTACTACTTCGAAGAAACGGTCATCACCGAGCTACGTCGTTCTCAACGTTACAAACGGCCGTTCACCATCCTGATGGCCGACTTGGCTGGATTTAAACAGGTGAACGATCGGCTGGGACACCAGGAGGGAGACCGAGTACTGCGAGAGGTGGCTCAGCTTATCAGGGCTCAGGTGCGGCAAAGCGACTGGGTGGTCCGCTACGGGGGCGATGAGTTCCTTATCGTCCTTCCCGAGACGGGATCGAATGTGGAGGCACTTGTTCAGCGCCTCAAAAGGGCCATTGAAGAGTGGGCCAGGGAAAATCTGCATGGCATTTCGTTGGGGGTCGACGTAGGTTGGGCCACTTGGACCCCGGAGGCAAACCCTCCCATCACCAGCCTGCTAGAGGAAGCCGATGCCCACATGTACGAAGGCAAGCGCGGCCGGGAAGCGGTATGACGCCTTGCCCCTGTTAAGTGCTATTGGGAAGCACGTATAGGAGGACCGCAAAGTAGTGGCAAGAACTGCCGGCCAGGACGAACATGTGCCAGATGGTGTGCATGAACGGGATGGTGCGGCCAGGCCGAGGGGAGGTGGCGCTGTGGTCAAGGAGCTTCCGTGGCCATCGCCTTGGCTCCGTAGTGCAGAGTGGAGATGAGATAAGCTGGTTCCATAGATGGCGGCGGCCAGGGCCATGAATCCATGCAGCTCGGAGCTTGCCACCCTCCTTCCAAAAAGCTCCTCCCCGCATCGAACGGAGTCTAGAGCGTTAGGCAATCCTCGGCAACGCCCGGCTTGGGCGGCGATATGCTTTCCTGGTACCATCCCACCAAGGAGGGAGCGATGATAAAAGGGAGAGCTTGGAAGTACGGGGACGACGTGAACACCGACGTCATCTTCCCCGGCCGCTACACCTACGCCCGCATGGAGCCAGAGGAGATGGCAAAACACGCCCTGGAGGATCTCGACCCAAACTTCGCCAAGGAAGTCAGGCCCGGGGATGTGATCGTGGCCGGTAAGAACTTCGGCTGCGGCTCCTCCCGAGAGCAGGCGGCCACTTGTCTCGTCGCCGCCGGGGTGGGGGCAGTGGTGGCCAAATCCTTCGCCCGCATCTTCTTCAGAAACGCCATCAACAATGGGCTTCCGGTGTTGGAGATTCCCGAGGCGGTGGACGCGATCCAGCCAGGGGACGAGGTGGAGATAGACCTGGAGCGGGGGGTGCTCATCCACAAGGGGGTGGAGTACCGCTTCCCGCCCCTCCCGGAGACGGTGCTAGAGATCCTGCAAGACGGGGGACTCATCCCCCACCTCAAGAAGGCGCTTGCGAAGGAGGGATAGATGGCTAAGTACAAGATCGCGTATCTCCCGGGCGACGGGGTGGGGCCGGAGGTGCTCCAGGCAGCCCGCATCGTCCTGGACGCAGTGGGATTCGACGCCGAGTACGTGCATGGAGACGTAGGCTGGGAATTCTGGTGTAAGGAGGGGAACCCCCTCCCCGACCGCACCATCGAGATCCTGAAAAACACCGATGCGTGTCTTTTCGGCGCCATCACCTCAAAGCCAAAAGACGAAGCCGAAAAGGAGCTCGCCCCCGAGCTCCGGGGCAAGGGCTACACTTACTTTTCCCCCATCGTGGCCATCCGTCAGTTGTTCGACCTCTACGCCAACGTCCGCCCCTGCCGGGCCTTCCCTGGAAACCCCTTAAACTTCCGGGAGGACATAGATCTTGTGGTGTTCCGGGAAAACACGGAAGGGCTTTACTCCGGGGTTGAGTTCCATCCCGTGCCGGACGAGGTACGCAGCGTGCTTTCCCGTCACTCCCCCAAGATGCAGCGGTTTTCCGACGTCCCGGCCGAGGAGCTTGCCATCTCTTGCCGCATCTTCACGAGGAAGGGGTGCGAAAGGATCGTGCGGGCGGCCTTCGAGTACGCGAAAAAGCATGGCTACCCCACCGTCACCGTGGTGGAGAAGCCCAACGTCATCCGGGAGACGAGCGGGATGATGGTCAGGATCGCCCGGGAGGTGGCCAAGGATTATCCGGGGGTAGAGCTGTGGGAGACGAACGTGGATGCCATGTGCATGTGGCTGGTGAAGAACCCGCAGGACTACGGGGTCTTAGTCTCCTCCAACATGTTCGGGGACATCATCTCGGATCTAGCTGCCCAGCTCGTCGGGGGGCTGGGGTTCGCCTCGTCGGGAAACATCGGGGAGGACTATGCGGTGTTCGAGCCTACCCATGGCTCGGCCCCCAAGTATGCCGGGAAGTACCGGGTGAACCCCACCGCGGCGATCCTGGCGGCCAAGATGATGCTGGACTGGCTGGGGGAGACGGAAAAAGCACAGCGGATCCAAGAGGCTGTGGCCCAGGTCATCGCCGAGGGGAGGGTGCGCACCTACGATATGGGAGGGGATGCCTCCACCCTCCAGATGGCGGAGGCCATCGCCGAGAAGGCGAGGGGGTGAGCGTGATGAAGGAGATCACCCCAGGGATCATCGTAGATGACCGGATTTGTTTCGGTAAACCGGTGATTAAAGGGACCCGGGTGCCGGTGGAAATCGTGCTGGGTAAGCTCGCTGGCGGGGCCCAGATCGACGAGGTCATGAGGGAGTATGAGCTCTCCCGGGAGCAGGTACTGGCCGCGCTCCGCTACGCCGCCACGGTGATCGCGGAGGAAGAGGTGCACGTAGCGGGCTGATGCTCCGGCTTTTGGTGGACGAGAATCTGCC
>JAGGRX010000032.1 GCA_021159405.1 Candidatus Bipolaricaulota bacterium
GGGGTGAAGTGGGGGCGCTGCCCCTGGACGACCGGTTCACCGTGGCCAACATGGCGGTGGAGGCCGGGGCCACCGCGGGGCTTTTCCCTCCGGATGAGGAGGTCCTGGAGTACCTCCGGGGCCGGGCGGCGCGGGAGTACGAACCGGTGTGCCCCGAGCCGGGGGCGGATTACGCCGAGGTGCTCGAGGTGGACCTCGGGGCCCTGCGGCCCCTGGTGGCCCGGCCCCACTCCCCGGCGAACGTGGCCCCCGTGGACGAGCTCGGTGAGATCCCCGTCGATCAAGTGGTGATCGGAAGCTGCACCAACGGCCGCTGGCGGGATCTCCTCTTGGCCGCGGAGGTGCTGCGGGGGAGAAAGGTCCACCCCGGGGTGCGGTGTATCGTGATCCCCGGGTCCCAGGAGCTTTTCCTCCGGGCGGTGCGGGAGGGATTGGCGGAGGTGTTCCTGGCGGCGGGAGCGGTGCTCTCCACCCCCACCTGCGGGCCGTGCCTCGGGGGGCACATGGGGGTGCTAGCGGCCGGGGAGAGGTGCGTCTCCACTACCAACCGCAACTTCCGCGGCCGGATGGGGCACCCCGAAAGCGAGGTCTACCTGGCCAATCCGGCCGTGGCCGCGGCCTCCGCGGTCCTGGGGCGGATCGGGGCGCCGGAGGAACTCTAGGAGGGGAGGATGATCATCCAGGGAAGGGCGCTGGTGGTGGGGAACGACGTGGACACCGATGCCATCATCCCCGCCCGCTACCTCGTCACCACCGACCCGGCGGAGCTCGGGCGCCACTGCCTCGAGGGGCTCGACCCGGGGTTCCCGGAAAGGATCCGTCCCGGGGACATCCTGGTGGCGGGGGAGAACTTCGGCTGCGGCTCCTCCCGGGAGCACGCGGTGTTGGCCCTGAAAGGGGCGGGGATCAAATGCGTGGTGGCGAAGAGCTTCGCCCGGATCTTCTTCCGCAACGCCACCAACCTGGGCTTCCCGCTGGTGGAGTGCCCGGGGCTCGGGGATGTGAACGAGGGGGACCGCCTCTCGGTGGATTTGGGTAAGGGCCTGATGAGGGACCTCACCTCCGGGCGCGTCTTCGAGGCCATCCCGCTTCCCGACTTCATCCTGGGGATCCTCGACGCGGGAGGACTGATCCCATGGGCGAAAAGGAGGGGACATGGCGCTTAAAAACGGCAAGTGGGTTTGGTTCAACGGCGAATTTGTGCCGTGGGAGGAGGCGACGGTGCACGTGGGGGTGCACGCCCTCCACTACGGCTCCAGCGTCTTCGAGGGGATCCGCTCGTACGAGACCAAAGACGGCCCCGCGATCTTCTGCTTGGACCAGCACCTGGAGCGGCTCTTCGGCTCCTGCAAGATCTACCGGATCGAGATCCCCTTTTCCAAAGATGAACTCCGGAGGGCGATCGTCGAGCTCGTGGCCAAGAACGGGCACCGCGCTTGCTACATCCGCCCCCTGGTCTTCCGGGGCCTAGGAGGCTTCAACCTGGACCCGCGGGTGGACTGCCCCGTGGAGGTGGCGATCCTCACCATCGAGTGGGGGGCCTATTTGGGGAAGGAGGCATTGGAACAGGGGGTGGACGTGGGCGTATCCACCTGGTTCCGGATGGCGCCGAACACCTATCCCGCCCTGGCTAAAGCCGGGGGCCACTACACCAACTCCCAGCTCATCGCCATGGAGGCCCACGACCGCGGTTACATGGAGGGGATCGCCCTGGACATCTTTGGATACGTGAGCGAGGGAAGCGGCGAGAACATCTTCATCGTCCAGGACGGGACTCTCTACACCCCGCCCCTTTCGGCCTCCATCCTGGGCGGGGTGACCCGGAGGTGCGTGATGACCCTGGCCGGGGACCTGGGGATCCCGGTGAGGGAGGAGCCCATCTCCCGGGAGAGGCTGTACCTCGCGGACGAGGCGTTCTTCACCGGGACGGCGGCGGAGATCACCCCCATCCGCTCGGTGGACGGGATCCCGGTGGGAGAGGGTAAGCGGGGTCCCATCACCCGCAGGCTTCAGGAGGAGTTCTTCGGGATCGTGCGGGGGGAGATCCCCGACCGCCACGGCTGGCTGGTGCCGGTGAGCTAGAAGCTGGAGCCGGCGAGAGGAGTCGAACCTCCGACCCGCGGTTTACGAAACCGCTGCTCTGCCTACTGAGCTACGCCGGCTTACCTAAACCTCACCGACAGCGATTTTACTCCGCCCGGCTTCCCGCTCAAATTGGAATTGAAAAAAACAAGCAGCCGCCAAGACGGGTATTCCTCGCCCCGCAGTAAAGCCTGCTTGACCCGAACACTGCTCCCGGGCTCCTTTTCATCCAGGCAGCGAGGAGGTCGGGGGACTACAGCTTGTCGATGTCGGGGATGGTGCCGTCGGAGAGGCGCCACAGCTTTTCCCCTGCGTTCGGCACCACCAGCACCCCCTCCTGGCGGCCTTGCAGCTCTTCTAGCCGGATGGAGGCAGGGTCCCGGAAGCCCAGATTGATCTTCCGACAGATTTCTTCAGGGATCCCGGTGGCGAGGACCACCTCGATCCTCGGCCGCTCCACCCCGCCCCTAAAAGTTCCGATCCCCTTCACGTGGGTGGAGTGGGCGAGGACCGCCCAGGGATACTTCCGGAACTTCTCCCACTGGGCAGTGAAGTAGTCCCGCACATGGTAGCCCACCTCAAGGAGCCACCTGCCGTGCGTGGGGGAGATCTCCCGGATATGAGGGGCGTAGATGATCAGGGTGCCGCCGTCCTCTACCACCGGCTCCAGCTTGTACATGCATTTGCCCGCGGTCCACAGCTCCCGGTACATCGCCGGGGCCATGGAGATCACGGTGTGATAGGGGCGGTCCACCCAGCGGATGTTCACCCGCGCCGAAAGATCCGCGGCGGCCTCCCACGCCTCGACCACCTCTCCGAGGAAGAAGCCCACCAGGTCGTGGCCCTGGAGGACCAGCGAAAGCCCAAGCCTGGGGGTGGGCACCCGGGCCGCGGCCCGCTCGATCATCTCCCGGACCGGGGTCTGTTTGTGGCCGTTCACCTTGGGGTTGGTGATAAGCGCCCCCAGCCAGTGCGACACGTTCACCATTTCAGGCCCTGAGATCCCGGGGAAGAAGTACTTGTGCCCTCCGGAGAATCCCACCACTTCATGGGGGAACACCGGGTTTACGATGAGGAGGAAGTCGTACTCGAGCGCCAGCCGGTTGATTTCGATCGGCACCGAGACCTTGAGGAGCCCGCGGGAGATCTTCTCCATCTCCTCCTGCGAAATCTCCCCCACCCGGGCCAGGGCAGCCGGATCCCCCCAAGCGTGCTGGAAGACCTTGATCTCAGGGTGGTCGCGCCATGCGGGGCCGAGATGTTGGTCGAGCCGGTCGTCGGTCAACGGAGGATGGGTCCCCAGGGCGATCAGGAGCGCAAGCTCCTTCACGCGCGGCGCAAGCTCCTCCACCAAGCTTCTGTAGATCGCCGGCATGGGCAGGGTGCGGGTGTCGTCCGGGATGATCACAAGCCACCTCTCCCCTGCCCTCCCGATTTCTGCCAACGCCTCCCGGAGCCTCTCGGAAACCTCCTCTTCGGGGATCGGGCGTCCTGGGGCATAGGAGAAGATCACGCCACCGCCTCCCAGTCGGTGTGGAAAGTGCCTTCTTTGTCCACCCTTTGGTAGGTGTGGGCGCCGAAGAAGTCCCGCTGGGCCTGGATCAGGTTGGCAGGAAGTCGCGCCGTGCGGTAGGCATCCACGAAGTCGAGGGCGGAATCCATGGCGGGGACGGGGATCCCGGCCTCGTGGGCCCGGGCAACCACCCGGCGCAGGGCCACGTGGTGCTTCTCCCAGGCCGACCGGAACGGCTCGGCAAGGAATAGGAGCGGGAGATCCGGCTGCTCCAAGAAGGCCTTTCTGATTAGGACAAGCAGGGAAGAGCGGATGATGCAGCCCGCCATCCACACCCTGGCCACCTCGGAAAGGTCCAGCCCCCAACCCCGCTCTGCGGAGGCATCCCTAAGCTGGCGGAGCCCCTGGGCGTAGGCGGCGATCACGGTGAGATAGACCGCGCCGAAGAGGTCCGACAGGAACTCTTCCCGGTCACCGTGCAAGTGGAGCTCAGGCCCGGGGAGGAGCTTTTCGGCCTCGGTCCGCTCCGCCTTCAGGGCCGAGATGACTCGTGCGAACACGGCCATGGCGATGGTGGGCGCAGGAGTCCCGATGTCCAGCGCAGATTGCGTGGACCACTTGCCCGTCCCCTTCTGCTGGGCGGTGTCCAGGATCTTTTCGACAAGGGGCTCCCCGGTCTCAGGGTCCACGTAGCGCAGGATCTTCTCGGTTATTTCAACGAGGTACGAGGAGAGCTCCCCTTGGTTCCAGCGGCCGAAAACATCCGCCATTTCGGCGCAGGACATGGAGAGGCCCCGTTTCATGAGGTCGTAGGCCTCGGCGAGCGTCTCCATGACGGCGTACTCGATCCCGTTGTGGACCATCTTCACGTAGTGGCCGGCAGAACCCGGCCCGAAGTAGGCACAGCAGGGCCCCTCCGGCCCCTGGGCCGCGATCTTTTGAAAGAGCCCCTCGATGAGCTCATAGCCCTCCCGGTGCCCCCCGGCCATGATGGCCGGGCCGTGCAGGGCCCCATATTCCCCCCCGGAGATCCCGGTACCCAGGTACAAAAGCCCCCTCCCCTCGGCCTCCCGCAATCTCCGTTCGGTGTCTGCGTAGTGAGCGTTCCCTCCGTCGATGACTAGGTCCCCACGCTCAAGCAAGGGGAACAGCTTCTCCAACACCGCATCCGTGGGCTCCCCCGCCTTCACCATGAGCAGGACCTTCCGCGGCCGGGAAAGGCTTTCTACTAGCTCCTCCAGGCTATAGCAGGGGACGATCCGCCTGCCTTTTGCCTTTTCCTCCAAAAATTTCCTTGTGCGCTCGGCGGTGCGGTTATAGACCGCTACGGAAAAGCCCTTGTCCTCCACGTTCAGGGCCAGGTTCTGACCCATGGTGGCAAGGCCGATAATGCCGAATTCCGCCTTCATCTCCCTTCACCTCCCGCATCCTCCCAAGGCGGCCGGGCAGGGAGCGCCCGCTCGAACTCCTCTACGAGCTTTCTTTCGTAATCCCCCGCATAGCTCCCCTCCAAGAAATGCCCCAGGGCTTCCCGATAGAAAAACTCCCAGGAGGCCTCCTCTTTTCCTGGGATCACCGGGAAGAACAGGACCCCGTTATCCTTGGCCGCCTTGAGGTCCCCGGGGGCGTCCCCGATCATAAGCACGTGGTCCTTATCGTAGTGGCGGGAGGTGGCGGCGATGTGCTGGCTTTTCGTCCCCATCTCCTGGCCGCAGATCAAAGTCACATAGCGATCGATCCCGTGCTCGGCCCACTCCCGCTCCAGAGCCTCTAGGGGGGTTTGGGAGACGACCACCACGTCCGCCTTGTCCGAGAGCGCCTCCAGGGACTCCCGCACGTAGGGGAACGGGGGGATCCCCCTCACGATCTCCCGGATCGCCCAGTTCACCCGCTCGGACCATTCGAGCACATGCTCCAGCTCCCTCCTAGCCTCCTCTGACTCCGCCTCCTGGATGGCCCGCCTTAGTCCGTCGTTGGAGAGGACGCTGTTTGGATCGTCCACCCAGGCGAAGTAATGGGGGAACTGCGGCACCTTGAAGTTTCGCCTCTTCACCAAAGGATGGGAGGGGAGGAGCTCGGTGAGGATCCTCTTGATCGTGATGTGGCGGTTGGCGCCTCTCGTCTTGGAGAAGAGGTCGGCGAACTCCTTACACTCCCGGGCGGCTTGAGCCACGGGCTGGAGGCCGAAGTAGGCGATCATCCAGGGGCAGAAACACTCCCTTTGCTTGATCCCCATGGTGTCGAACACGCAGCCATCGGAGTCGATACACACAAGGTACTCATGCTGGGGCTTAAAACTTTCCAGCCTCTCCCGATGTTCCATCGTCCCTCCTTCTTCTCATCACCCATCACGGATCACTATCTGTATGCCGCCGGTACATACTCCGGAAGGACCTTCTCCGCGAACACGGGCTTAAGCCGGGCGAACCGGAGTCTTCCCTCCACCAGGGGCACGGAAACCATGTCCTCCCCCAGAAGCGGGCGGGCGTAGCGGACGAACTCGTCTGTCACGTCCGCCCTTTCCCTGTCCACCCAGGCAGGGGGGAAGGGCCGGTCCTTTCCTGCCACTTCCGAGAGGGGCACGGCCTCGTACTCCGCCCGGTAGATCCCCCCCGGCGCCCGCAGGATGGTGGCCATCACCCCACTTGTCCCCTCAGCGGCGAGGAGCACAGCTTTCCGCCCCACCTGGTAGGCCTCCGCGAGGTCCACGGGCGAGGCGTAGAGGATGGCGTCGCGCTGCTCGGTGCCGGGGACCTGGCCCCGGGCAAGCCCCCGGGCCGGAAGGCCCACGTCGTTCAGGTGGTTCACCAGGATCTGGGCCACCGTGGCGCGCGAGGAGGAGAAGGCGGCGTGTCCGAAGGCGTCCCGGCGCTCCCCCACTTCGGCGAGCTTGAGGCCCTCGGAGGCCACCACCAAGGCCCGCCCGTGCCGCCGCACCATGTCGGCCACGAGGTCGGTGATTTCCTCAAGGCCAGGGTTCATCTCTGGGAGAAATATCAAGAGGGGAAACTCTCGCTCGGGGTCAGCCAGGCGGGCCGCCGCCGGGATGTAGCCCACCCGCCGGCCCATGGCCTGGACCACGAGCACGGGGTCGGCCGGGGCCGAGCCCCGGTTCTCCTCCTCCAAGGCTTGGACCGTCCAGGCCCAATACCGGGCCACCGACCCGTAGCCCGGGGTGTGGTCCACGAGTCGGAACTCTGGATCCCCTAGGTCGTTGTCGATCGTCTTGGGGACTCCAACCACGGTGAGCTCATAGCCCGCCCGCTCGGCGGCCTGGGCCACCTTGAGACAGACCTCCTGGGTGTCATTTCCCCCGATCCCGAAGAAGTAGCCGATTTCGTGGGCACGGAAGACATCGATGATCCGGGAGAGGTCCTCCTCGCTTTCGAGCTTGTAACGAGCTGTACCGATGGCCCCAGCGGCCGGGGTAGTCCTGAGGAGGGCGAGCTCCTGCCGGGGCTGGGCCGAAAGGTCCAAAAGCTCCTCCCGCAGGACCCCCAGGATCCCGTGCCAGGCCCCGTACACCTTGCCGAATCGCTCGGGCAGTGCGAAGCAGGTCTCCACCACCCCGCGCAGGGAGCTATTGATCACCGGGGTGGGCCCCCCGCCCATGGCTACCACCACATTCCTCGACTTACTCATCCCTGCCTCCTCTGCCGAAATGATCCTGGCTGACCGAGGCTTTTGCAAACCTTTTCATCGCCACCCGTCACGCGTCACTCGTTAGGCGTCACAGCCTTTACACGCCGGAGTAAGCGGAAAAGCCCCCGTCGATGGGGATGACGACCCCGGTGACGAAAGACGCAGACGGGGAGAGCAGCCACCGCACCGCCCCGATCAAGTCCTCTGGACTTCCGAACCTGCCCATGGGGGTGTGGTCTATGATCTGCTTCCCCCGGGGCGTGAGCTCCCCCCGCTCGTCCAGGAGCAAAAATCGGTTCTGCTCGGTGAGGAAGAACCCCGGGGCGATGGCGACGACGCGGATCGCAGGAGAGTACTCCTGGGCCATGTGCACCGCCAGCCACTGGGTGAAGTTGGCCACCGCCGCCTTGGCGGCAGAGTAAGCTGGGATCCTGGTCAGGGGCCGGATGGCGTTCATGGAGGCGATGTTCAGGATCACCCCCTCCCCTTTTTCCGCCATCGCCTTCCCGAACACTTGGCAGGCGAGGAATGTTCCCATGAAGTTGAGGTCGAACACGAACCGGACCGCGTCCTCGGGGAGCTCAAAGAAGGGGACTTCTTTGCTGGTCGTAGCTTTAGGGTGGTTGCCGCCGGCCCCGTTTATCAGGAAGTCCACGTGGCCGAAGGCCTTCAAGGTCTCCTCAAGGGCGCTCTCGAGGTCCTGGCGGGAGAGGACGTTGGTCTTGATGGCCAGGCCGTCCGAGCCCGCCTTACGCACCCTTTCCAAGGCGGCCTGCGCCTTTTCCTCTGCCAGGTCCAAGAGGACGCATCTTACGCCCTCCTTCGCCAGGCCCTCGGCTATGGCCGAGCACAGCACCCCGCCCCCGCCCGTGATCACCGCTACCT
>JAGGRX010000025.1 GCA_021159405.1 Candidatus Bipolaricaulota bacterium
GCGCTTGATGCACCGGATCGGCTGGGTCGTATTTGGGGATGCGAGCTTTTCGGAGCACATTGGGCGATCCAAATCCACCCGTTCCGTGTACTGCGGTGGAGACTATTACAAATCGCCAGGGAGCGGAATTCAAAACAGCACAGAAGTAATGCGCCTCTTCAAGTTCGTCAAAAGCAACAAGTACTGCGGTCTCAGCTGGTATTACCGGCTTGAGTTTTCCTACACATTCCCTCTGTCCCACTACAGCGCCGGTAATGTCAGTGCCTACACGTGTCCACACCACCTTCCAGGGGGCGAAGGTGTAGTCGCTTATTGCAGCCATGGCGTAAAAGGGGGTTCCTGTCTTCATTGCTCTTTGTAACACGGAGTCACGCCGTTTGAGTAAGGCGGACTCAAAGCGTTTCAAGTAAGCATAGGTGTATGGGTAACGGCTTTGGAATTCGCTTGAAGAAAAAGTTTTCTCTTTCATGCCTTCCGTGCGAGTAAGGACAATCCAGGCCGAAGGCTCGGCGCGCCAGCGTTGCACGTCCCGGCCGCGGAGCAGGGGGTAGAGGAGATCTGGCTCGATCGCCTCGGTTACCTCGGGCACCTTGCGCTTGGCCCCTTTGGTAATGTTGCGGACCACGACCAGGCCATCCGGGCGTTTTGCTACAATCTCTACCCAGTACACCGCGTTCGCCCCACCGGTGTTCACACCTTCGTGGGCGATGTAGTCAGACTTACCAAACACTTTGCGTAGGGCCCTAAGGGCCCCTTTCCTAGCGGTGAGCCAGGGGGAGGTGGGATCCTCAGGATCCACCGGCTCGGCAGCAAAGCGTAGAGTACGGGTTGCGGAGATGACTTCCTCCAGGGAACTGTCGTAGGTGAACCGGCCGCGGCCCTTCTTGCGCCACACGGTGTAGGGCACCGGATAGCGGTTCGGGCTTCCCTTTTCCAACACCATCACCGCAGTGCGATTGGAGGCACCTTCAAATGGATTAAGAGCCACCATGTCATCCACGTGAACGACCTTGAGAGGAACGTCTTTGCCTTTATCTCTTGGCAATCGAAAACGCCGGAATCCTTTTCCACCAAGCTCTGTTTTGAACACCGATTGAGTGATGAGAAAACCTAAACGTCCTCCAACATTTAAAAACCTATCGCAAGCGACATAGGTCATCAATACGGAAACATCGTCTTTGGTGAAGGCAGCCCGCATGCCCTTTTGCTCGAAAAGCTCGTACTTCAGCCAAATGGGGGCGATAGCTTGCCGATATCCATCGGGAAGATGCTCCCAGTTCACCCAGGGGGGATTGCCCACCACGTAGTCGAACTTTCCCACGGTGAGCGGGGCGAAGTTGTTGAGGAGAAGCCGCGCCCAAAGTCCGTCCAGGCCTTTGCGGTGAAGTTCTAGGAGCTGTCCGTAAAGCGCCCTCAGAGCATCGGCCGCGGCCTTCCGCTCCGCCTCCGAGAGGCCCAACTTTTCCACCACTCTCTCCAGGAAGGCATCAGGAGAAACTTCCGAGCGCACGGCTTCCTCAAGCAAGCTGCAGAACCGGTCGAACCGACCTTCGACGAAAACTGCTTGGGGCACCCCGAAGACGCCCACCGAGGTGCGCACTTGATAAAGACCGCTCGTCTCGAGGTCCTCCCCGAGCTCAGGAAGCAGCACGGAGTCGGCCAGGTACACCGGAATCGTGATCGGCCCCTTGCGATATTCTAAGAGATCCCCGAGGGCGAGGAGGTAGTTCACCCTAGCGGTGATCACCGCCAAGGGGTTGATGTCGAAGCCGACGATGTTTTTGAGGATCACCTCAAGGAGCTCGTCTTCGGGCACCATGAGCCGGTCCCCGAGTTCCCTATAGCGCTTGATGAGGAGCACGAGGAAGGTGCCGGAGCCGCAGGCCGGATCCAGCCAGCGCAGCCTCTCCAGCTTTCTTCTGAGCACGGACTCATTTCGGGAGGTGAAAAACTCTTGATCTACCTGATTGAGAAGCCTCTGGGCCAGCCAGTCCGGGGTGTAGTACTCGCCCAGGTTGTGGCGCACCTCGCGGGGGAGGAGGTAGTGGTAGAGCTTCTTCAGAAGGTCGCGGGTCTCGTCCGGGTCGATGGAGAGGGTGGTAGGATCATACTCGGAGAGCCGCCGGATCAGGCCCCGGATGGCTTCCTCCATCCGCTCCCCCCAGCCGTAGAGGTACCAGGCGAAGAAATCCCCCTCCAGCAGGTTCTCGACGCCGAAGTCGCGGAAGATGCCGCCCCGCTCCATCTCTCGGAGCTTTTCCCGGAGCTCCTCCGAGGGGAGTTCAGAAAGGGTGTTGAACAAGGGGACGCCCAGTTTGGGGCCCAGGTGCCGCGACAGGGCGAGCCAGGCGATGAGCTTCACCAGGAGGGCGAAGTAGGTGTGCAGGGAGAAGAAGAACCGCTCGGCCTCCTCCGGGGTGTCGACGGTGATCCCGCACTTTTCCACCCATTTTTTGAGGGGGGCGAGCTTGCGGCCGCCGAAGGCCTCCCGGTAGTCGATGGCTTCGGAGAAGAACAGCCTCCACTGCTCGAAGAGCTTGGCCACCATGCCTTCGGGCTGGGTGAGGAGGGACTCGGTAAGCGCCTGGTACAGCGTCCCGATCGCTTTACGGGTGCGATCTTGACCCACGGAAAAGTCGCGGGCCAGGTTCTCGGCGGTGAGGGCGACCCCGGAGGAGAGGCCCGCCAGCCAGCGAAAGAGCTTCTCCAGGGCTCCCCGATCTGCAGGGGCGAGCGGCTCAACTGATATGTGGCCGGCCCGGAAGCGTATGAACACGAGCTTCTCGCCGTCGAAGACCACCCCGGCCAGCCGTTTGCGGCCTTCCTTCTTGGCCAGTGCTTCAAGATACCCCCTGAGCTGGTCGATGGCTTCCGCGCGAGTCCTAGGAGAGGAAAGCAGGCCGGGGCGCTTGAATTCCACAATGAGGCGGTCGAACACGGCGTCGGTGATTTTTCCCTGAGCCACCACGTACTCGTCGCGCACCTCCTGGGTTACCCCGACCTCGGCGCAGAATTCCCTCAGGATCGGCTCCACGTGATGCCGGAGGGTGGCCTCGTTCGGGCTTTTTGGGAGGAGTTTTGCGAGCGTGGCCTTGAGTCGTTTGGCGTAGGCTGCGACCTGCCGCCCGATTTCCTTTTCCATGCCAGGGCCAGTATAGGGAATTGGGGAGGCGTGAGGCAAAGACGAGTTGCAGAATATTCCAATTTGGAATAATCTGTTTTGTATGGAGAGGCTGCCGGTCGAGTATGCGGTGCTTGGGGCTTTGCTTTCGGGGCCGGCGCATGGCTACGAGCTTAAGCGGCGGCTTAACTCGGGCCTTGGCCCCATCTGGCACATCGCTCAATCCCAGCTCTACTCCGTCCTTTCCCGCCTGGAGCGGGAGGGCCTGGTAAAAGGGCGCCTGGAGTCCCAGGGGGCTAGGCCACCCCGCCGGGTGTTCTCCCTCACCCCGGCCGGGGAACGCGCCTTCTGGGAATGGGCCACCTCCCCGGTGCGGCATGCCCGCGAGGTGCGGATCGAGCTCCTGGCCAAGCTCTACTTCCTGCGCCGCCACGCCCCGGACCGGGTCCCGGAGCTCCTCTCCGCCCAGGCCGAGCGCCTGGCCCGCCTCAGGGACCGGCTTTCCCAGCGGAAGGCCTTGCCCACGGACGACCCGGTCTTGGCCCGGCTCACGTTGGACTTCCGCCTGACGCTCCTTTCGGCCCTTCTCTCCTGGCTGGAGGAGGCAAAGGTTCAGCTGCAGAAGGAGGTTCCGGATGTATAGGCTTCTTATCCTGATCCTGTGCGTTGCCCTCCCCGCCCTGGCCCAGGTGACCGTGGTGGATCAGGCGGGGCGGGAGGTAACCATCGCCCAGCCGCCAGAGCGAGTGGTGAGCCTCTACGGCGTCGCCACCCTCTACCTCTACGCCCTGGGCGTGCCGGAGAAGCTGGTGCTTGGGACATACGTGGGCTTAAAGCCCGGCTCCCCTTCTTGGGCCACGTTGTCTGCGGTAGATCCTAAGCTCCCGGAGAAGTTCTCCCAAGGGAAGCCCTCCTTGGAGGAGGTCCTCGCGCAAGAGCCCGATCTCGTCCTCGCAAGCGCTAGGAAGGATCCTGAGGCCGCCGAGGAGCTAGCCCCCTTCGGCATCCCCGTCCTCCTCCTCTTCGCCGAGGACTTGGAGGGGGTGAAGAGCGCCACCGGGCTCCTCGGGAAGGTCTTCGGCGCGGAGGCCCGCGCCGCAAAGCTCCTCTCTTATCTAGAGGAGAAGGTGCAGGCCATTAGCTCCCTCATCGCCGAGAAGGGGCTTTCAAGGCCCCGGGTCCTGTTCTGCGGCACGCAGCCCTTCCGGGTGGCGAGCGGCGACATGTACCAGAGCGAGATGATCGCCCTCGCCGGCGGGGAACCGGTGACGAAAAGGCTTGCGGGCTACTGGCAGGATGTGAACGCCGAACAGGTGCTCCTCTGGGATCCCGAGGTGATCTTCATCGCCCCTTACGGAAAGGTCCTCCCGGAGGACATCCTTGAGGATCCCGTTTGGCAGGGCGTGACTGCGGTGCGCGCGGGACGCGTCTACAAGATGCCGCGGGTCTTTTCCCCTTGGGACGTGCCCACGCCGGAGTCCTCCCTCGGGATCCTCTGGATGGCGGTCAAGCTTCACCCGGAGCTCCCCATCGACCTTGCGACGGAAGCCAGGGCCTTCTACCGTGAGTTCTACGGCTACGAGCTCCCGGAGGAGCTTCTGTTGCAGGTCGTCAAGTGAGGGGGAAGGCCGGCTGGGGGGCACTTTTGCTGTTGCCGTTGGGGATAGTGTTTGCCTCCCTGTTTGTGGGGCGTTATCCCGTGAGTTTTAAGGAGGTGGTGGGGGCGCTTTTTGGGGTTCAGGGGGTATCCCCCACAGCCCGCACCTTGGTCCTGAGCGTGCGGCTCCCCAGGGCTTTGGGGGCCGCCTTGGTGGGGATGGACTTGGCCCTGGCCGGGGCCGCCTTCCAAGGAATCTTCCGCAACCCCCTCGTGGACTCCCACATCCTCGGGGTGAGCTCTGGGGCGGCCTTCGGGGCCGCCTTGGCGCTCCTCTTGGGAGTGCCTTGGTACCTGATCGATGGGGTCTCGTTCCTGTTCGGGGTCCTCGCCGTGGGGTTGGTGATCTTGGTGGCGCGGCGGTTTGGGGGAACGGTGCTCGTGCTCGTCATCTCTGGGATCCTGGTGGGGTCCCTGTTCAACGCGCTCCTTGGGGCGATAAAGTACATGGCCGACCCACTCGATGTGCTCCCCGCCATCACCTACTGGCTCCTGGGGAGCCTTTCGGGGACGCGTTGGGGCGCCGTGTGGAAGCTTCTTCCGGTGAGCCTCTTCGGGGCGGGGGCATTGATGCTCCTCAGGTGGCGGCTAGACCTCCTCACCCTGGACGAGCGGGAGGCCGCCTCCCTGGGGGTGAACGTCCAGCGGCTCCGCACCGGGGTGGTGCTCGTAGGCACCTTGCTCGTCGCCTCTGCGGTCTCCCAGGCGGGGATGATCGGCTGGATCGGCCTCATCACCCCCCATGCCGCCCGGGCCCTGGTGGGGCCGGGACACTCCCGGGTGATCCCCGTCTCTGCCGCCATGGGCGCCTCCTTCCTCCTTTTGCTCGACCTCATCTCCCGTTCCGCCATGGGGAGCGAGATCCCCTTAGGGGTGCTCACCGGGATCGTGGGGGTGCCGGCCTTCTTGCTCCTGTTCATGCGATACCTGGCCAAGGGGGGTGGATGGCTATGAGGCTGGCCGCCGTGGGGCTCTCCTACGCCTACGTCCCGGGAAAGCCGGTCTTGAAGGGGGTGTCCTTGGAGATCGAGGAGGGGGAGGTCCTGTTCCTCCTTGGGCCGAACGGGTCGGGGAAGACCACCCTCCTTGAGTGCCTGTGCGGTCTCAGGCGGCCTCAGGCGGGAAGGGTCCTCCTCGGCGGGGAGGATCTCCACGGGCTTCCCGCAAGGGAGAGGGCAAAGCACATCGGCTACGTCCCTCAGCTCCACCGGCCGGTGTTCGGCTTCCGGGTGATCGAGGTGGTCCTCATGGGACGGGCGCCGCACCTTGGGCTCTTCTCCTCCCCGCAACAGCCGGACTTTAAGGTGGCTTTACAGGCCCTGGAGGCGGTGGGGCTTTCGGGGCTTGCCGAGCGCCCCTATACCGAGCTCTCAGGGGGCGAGATGCGGCTTGTCTTCATCGCCCGGGGGCTCGCTCAAGGGGCGAGGTTCCTCCTCCTGGACGAGCCGGATGCCCACCTGGATCCCAAAAACCAGCACGAGGTCTTGGAGCTCGTGCGGGGACTGGCGGGGGAGGGCTTCTCCCCGGTCGTAACCTCCCACAGCCCCAACAACGCCCTGTTTTACGCCGACCGCGCCGCCCTCCTGCGGGGCGGGGAACTCCTGTCCTTTGGGGAACCCGAGTCGGTCCTCACCCCCGAGGACCTTGCCCGCGCCTACGGGATGGAGTTCAAGCTCTTGGTGGGAAAGGAGGGGCGGGCCCTGATCCCGGCTCAGGGAAGGAGTTCCTCAAGCCGCTCCACCGAAAGGGAAAGGGGCTCTGGGAGGGCATACTCCCGGGAAAGCTCGGAAAACCTTTCTGCGGCAGCGAAAGGCGCATAGGGGTCCTCAGGCCAAAACCGCTCGTCCACAAGGAGCTCAAGGGACTCGCCCAGCGCTGCCTTCCACTCAGAAATGGGGACCATGTCCGGAGGGGGGCTATAGCTTGGGTGCAGGGCGAGGAAGACCCGCCTTGCCGGGTGCTCCTTCAGCATTTCTTTGGCGAAGGCGAGGGCATCCCGGGTGTGGAATGGAAGATGAAGAGGGGGTATGCCGGTTGTGAGGCAGAGCCGGGCGTCCATGGTGGTGAAGCAATCAACCAGCACCACGTCGTCCCTCGCCCCGGCGGCAAGATATGCCTGCAAGGCAAGCCGTGAGTATTCCGTGGGATGGGCTGCGGGAAGCTCTACGAGCCTGTAGCCCTCTTCAGCTGCAAACCTCCGCACCGCCTCGGCAAACGCCTCGGGACAACCCCACTCGGATTCCCGCCGGGCTACTGTCCTACCTGGTGGGGGATAGTCCTGCAGGTATTCCTGTGGTGAAATCCCACCTAGGCCCCCGAGCTGGAGCCAAACGCCGGGGGAGAGCTCCACCTGCGGCCAGGTGTACGTGCCCTCGGTCAAGATGAGGGCCCCGCCTGGGGCGAGGTGCTCCCGGATGAACTTCCGGTAGGCTTCGGGCAGGGAAAGGAGCCGCACCCTGAGCAGGGCCGCATGGCGGACCAGGTCCCGGTCGTGGATCGGGTCGTAGTGGACGATGACCTCAAATCGGCCGTCTGGGGAGAGGACTTTGGCTGCCTCCATCCCGGTCTCGAGGTAGCCGGAAAGGTCGTCGGGCTCGATCCGGTGCCGCACCCCCAGAAGGCCGCAGGCCGGAAGGAGCGGGGCGTCAAGCAGTGCCGCCAGGTGCGCCACCCCGCCTCCGGGGGCCCCGAGCACGACGGCCGGGTACTTCCCCGCGGGGTAGCGGGCAGTATAGGCCCGGAAGAAGGTCTCCAGGTCGAACCGGGCCAAGGCGGAGGGGGGAACGCCCAAGCTTCCGGCCATCCCGAAGTCGAGCACCGCCCGCTTGACGCACTTCGGGGCGTACCGAAGGGCAAAAAGCACCGGGCGGGCCGCGGGGGGATAGGGATCCAGAAGCCCCCGGCCCTCGCCCC
>JAGGRX010000139.1 GCA_021159405.1 Candidatus Bipolaricaulota bacterium
CTTCTGGGGGGTCGGCGGCGGCGGTGGCGGCCGGGGAGGCCCTGGTAGCGCTCGGCACGGACACCGGAGGGTCGGTCAGGCAACCGGCGGCGCTTTGTGGGGTGGTGGGGCTCCGGCCCACCTACGGCCTCGTCTCCCGGTTTGGCCTGGTGGCGTTCGCCTCCTCTTTGGATACCGTGGGGGTGCTGGCACGCTCGGTACGGGATGCCGCCCTGATCCTATCCATCATCGCTGGCCACGACCCAAGGGATGCAACCTCCCTTCCCATTTCGCCTCAGGACTACACCCAGGGGCTAAAGGGAGGCCTTGAGGGGCTGCGGATCGGGCTTCCCAAGGAGTACGTGCCGGAGGGGCTTTCCCCTGAGGCGCAGGACCTGGTGGAGAAGTGGTGTGCCCTCGCCCGGGATTTGGGGGCGGAGGTGGTGGAGCTCTCCCTCCCCCTCACGGAGTACGCGCTTCCCGCCTACTATCTTGTGGCTTCGGCCGAGGCCTCGGCCAATCTCGCCCGCTACGACGGGATGCGGTATGGGCTTCGTGTCCCCGGGGCCATGGTGGCGGAGACGATATCGAAGACAAGGACCGCCGGCTTCGGTCGGGAGGTGAAGCGCAGGATCGCCCTGGGCACCTTTGCCCTGTCGGCCGGGTACTACGATCAGTACTATGGCAAGGCCCAAAGGGTGAGGACCTTGATCGCCCGGGAGTTTGATGAGGCCTTCCAGAAGGTGGACCTGATCATGGGACCCACCTCACCGACCCCGGCGTTCCGGATCGGGGAGAAAGAAGACCCGATCTCCATGTACCTTTCGGATGTGTTCACGCTCCCTTCAGCCCTGGCCGGACTTCCGGCGATCTCCATTCCCGGAGGGAAGGTGGAGAACCTCCCGTTCGGCCTGCAGCTCATCGGCCCCCGGCTCTCCGAGGCGAAACTCCTGCGGGCGGCTCATGCATTTGAAGAGGCTTTAGCAGGCTAGCGCATCCCTGCCAGCACCCCCAAGAGGGCGAACCATCCCGAGACAAGCCACAGGCGGACGACCACTTTCGGCTCAGGCCAGCTCGTTCCGGGAAGCCGGTGCGGCCATGGCACTTTCCCTTCCTCCAGATGATGATGGAGGGGCGACATCTTAAGAAGGCGTTTTCCTGTGAGTTTGTAGGAGAGGACCTGGAGGATCACCGACAGGGCCTCAATCACAAAAAGCCCTCCAAAGATGGGCAGGACGAAGATCAGCCCCCCGGCGAAGCTCAGCCCGAAGATGAGTCCGCCCAGTCCCATGGACCCCACGTCCCCCAAAAAGGCCCCGGCTGGATAGGCATTGATCCACAGGAACCCGGCCACTGCCCCGGCCGAAATGAGGGCGAAGGCTACCAGATCGTCCTTCCCCCAAAGGAGCGGGACCAGGGCTAACAGGGAAATGAGCACGGCTCCGGAAGCGAGCCCGTCCAAGCCATCCGTCAGGTTCACCGCGTTGGTAGTCCCCCAGAAGGAAAGCAGGATGAGGAGGAACGTGGCCCATGGCGGCAAGGCAGCAAGCGGGATCGTCAGGGAGGAGAAGGGGACGCGGAACTCTATCGGGGGCATGAGGGGCACCAAGGCGAACAGGAGGGCTGCTGCCACCCCGCCCAGGAGGAGCTTTTGGGCGGGGGTGAGGCCCAGGGATGCTCGGCGGCGCTGGGAGAGGAGGTCGTCGAGGAGGCCGATGGCCGCGGCCAGCCATGCCGCAGCCAGGGCAAAACCGCTCCGGGGGCTAAACGGGGTGCCTCCAAGCCACGCGGCCAGAAGGCCAAGGGTCAGCAAGCTTAACGGGACGATCCCGGCCATGGTGGGGGTGCCGGCCTTGGCCGCGTGGGCCTGCGGCCCTTCTGGGCGGATGTACTGGCCGGCCCGGCTCCGTCGGGCGAAGGCATGAGTACCCCAAGCCACCAAGGGAATCTCGAGCAGGGCCAGGAGCACCACCGGCCAGCTCACCTACGCCTCCGCGGCATCCAAGTGGTGGGATCCCCCCGGCTTGACCCAAAGCCCCTCTAAGGCTTCCATCGCCATTCACCTTCGGAAGCGACCAGGGATTCCCTGATTTCCTTCCTCTCCCCTCCCTTGAGGACGTGTTCCACCGCTCGAAACAGCTGGTAGCCGGAGACCAAGGTGATCCCGTGCTTACGGCACCCCCGGCGGACGGCCTCGGTCCATTGTGGCCCGCGGCGTCTTGGATCCAGCCGGGATTCCGCCACCGCCACCAGGACCCCATGTGCCTCCCCGTGTCCCTCCGTGTGCCGGCGGTCCAGGGAGAGGACCAGGGCGCGGTGCTCCTCCGGGCCGATCGGTCCGGAGGGGGAAAAGGATGCCCTGACCAGGGCTTCCCCTTCTTCGGCCCGGCCAACCAGGGTGGCATGGTCTAACGGTTCACAGGAGAACCCCAAGCGCTCAAGGGCCGCCTTCACGGCCGAGAGGAGCCCCTGGGCCCCGCGGGGGAAGAGGAGCCCCCTCAAGGCATCGAACGCCCGTTGGGCTTCTTGAAGCTCTTCTTCCTTTTTCTTAAGCCGCTTTTTTTCGGCCTCCAGGGCGCGGGCCTCCGCAGCGAGCTCCTCCTCCCCAGGCAAGGTGTACTTTGAAAGCCAGCTAGGCCCTCCCTCCGCCAGGGGCCGGGACAGGAGCGCCCCCAGGGCGGGGAGGAGGAGCTCGCCCGCAAGCTGGGGATCCGCTCCCGGAAAGGCGGGCAGGAAGATGAGGCGGCCTGCTTTCACCGGAACGTCCCAGGCCAGGACGTCCCCCACGCGATTCTTCGCCAAGACTTGACCGAACGCGGAAAGTGGTGCCCCAAGGGAGGAGACGAGCACCGCCTCATAACCTAAGGGGGCAAAGGCCTCAAGGTATGGGGTGAGGGGATGGGCAGGATCAATCCAGGCGATATCGCGCCCCCTTCGAGGTATGAACTTCAGCCCCTGCGGGAGGACGAGATGGTGGGGATCGGATACCAGCGCCAGGTGCGGAAGCAGGGAATAAGGGGTAAGCCTATGGGGTGGGGAAGTTGCGATCTCCACGAACTCCTCTCCCGCCCTTGCCCTCACCACCACGAGGCCTCCCCCTTTCTCGAGGAGGGCGGCGAGCTCATCCCGCCGCAAGGAGAACATGCGCTCGAGGGCGCGAGAGAGGCCTAGGTCTCGCCCTGGATAAAGGCGCCACGCCCCATCCCCGGAAAGCTCGGCGTGCCCCCGCCAGAGCTCGGGGACGCTGCCTGGGTCATACAAGATGGCGTCGAAGCTCGCCAGGGAATCCGCATCCTTAAGCTCGGCCCTCGCTACCCCTGGTCCCTCTATATCCCATCCAAGCGCTAAGGCCTTCATGCCGGGTCATTGTACGGAGGGAGCCTAGGTGGGCCAATTTGGGTATCCTGGGCTGGTCATGCCGTGGGGGAAGGTGGTGACTTGCTTGGGCACGTTCTACGCCGCCTGGGATAAGGAGGGGATCTCTGCCATTCTGTTCCCAGGTGCGCGCCCCCAAGGGCCTTTCGCCACCTCCTCCCTGCTTTCCGAGCTTGCTCGCCAGCTTGAGGACTACTTTCAAGGAAAGCTTAGGTATTTCGACATCCCACTCTCCCTAAGAGGGACCCCATTTCAGCTTTCGGTTTGGCAGGCCCTGAGGGGGATCCCCTATGGGGAGGTGGTCACCTATGGTGAGCTGGCCCGTCGGATCGGCCGGCCCAGGGCGGCCAGGGCCGTGGGGAGGGCGGTGGGAGCCAACCCAGTGCCCATCATCGTCCCCTGCCATCGCGTGGTGGCAGCCAGGGGACTTGGGGGCTACGGCCCCGGCCTGCACTGGAAGGAGAGGCTCCTCCGCTTGGAAGGGATTTTGGAATGAAAGGGCCCGGCCAAAGCCGGGCCCCTCACAATTTACCCCTAGGAACTTCCCTCCAAGGCTGCGATGGTAGTGCTGTACCACACGAACTTCACGTGCTCCGAGTAGGCATAGGCCTGGCCGATCCGAAAGTTGATGCTTGGCACGAACGGCCCTGAGTAACCCTCCGGTGTCCCCACGACGAATGGGTTGGCTGGCGGGCTGACCATGAATTGCCTGAGGTGCACAAACCCAGGCGACCTCTCCAGGTCCCCGTCGCCGTCCATGTCAAGCTTCAGGTCCATGTAAATGGAGGTAGCCCCCCTCACCTGGAACGTGTAGGTGACCTGATCTGAGACCACCGAGCCGTCGAAGATCACCCTCCAGCCCTCGCTGGTGGGCTCTGGGACCAGACCAAGCGGAGCCGGTCCCGCCTCGGTGGTCACCCCGACGAACTCCCCATCGGTGCGTAGCTCCAGGCGGAAGGCGTGCGGGGTCGTCCACGTGGGGGAGCCGTTGACCGTGATGTGCCAGGAGTCACTGCCCCACACGTAGATCCCAGGCATCCCGTCCATGGGCGGCATGCCGGGGATGCCCACCGGGACTATCTGTACGGGCTGGGTTGTCTGGCCCGTGGCCCCGAGGTTGTCAGTCACGTATAGGGTAACAGAGTAGATTCCAGCGGCGTAGTAGGTGCTGGTGACCACGGGGCCGAAGTGGTCCACCGCCCCGTCCCCGTCCAGATCCCAACTGAAGGAGGTGATGGTGCCGTCTGGGTCGTAAGAGCTCGTGGCGTTGAAGGTGACCGGCTGCCCTACCAGCGGGAGCGAAGGGGAGAAGGTGAACCGGGCCACCGGCGGCTGGTTCGCGACCTGTACGGTCACGGGCCGAGTGGCCTCCCCGGTGGCACCAGCGTCGTCGGTGACCCTCAGGCGCACGAAGTAGGTGCCCGCCGCTCCGAACCGGTAGTAGACGACCGGACCGGTGGCATCAAATGCCCCGTCGCCGTCGAAGTCCCATTGGTAACTTGTGATTCTTCCATCGGGATCGTAGGAGCTGGAGGCGTCGAACTGGATCCACTGGCCGGGTTGGGGATTGGTTGGGGAATAGGTGAATCGAGCCACCGGCGGCTGGTTTGTGGCCAAGGGGGTGAGGGTGATGTTGAGGGTGCGGGTGCGGCCACCCACGATGTACACCCGAGTCGAGTAGTCCTGGTAGCCGGCCTTCCTGATCAGGACGTCGTGGAACCCCTGCACCAAATTGAGGCTGCGCGGGGTCCAGCCCCGGAACACCCCGTCGATGTAGAGGCGGGCGAAGCTGGGATTGGTGGTGACCTGGAGGGTGCCGAATGCGGGCGGGGCCCCTGAGATCACCTCGAAGCTTGTGAAGTCGAACGCCCGGTCGGTTGGCTCGGGGACAAGTCCCTGGATTTGCACCTCAAGCCGGGCACGCCACCTCTCAGGATCCTCCCCCAGAAGCGGGAAGGGGATGTCCACAGAGAACCCCCCGGACAGGGCCGGCACGGGCTGGGTTGTGGCCATGATCTGAAGCCATTCCGTGCCCGTGGGACTGCCCGGGGCGAACCCAAACGAGTAGCCCTTGCCCGGACTGGGGATGGTGTATGTTCCGGCCTGGAAGAAGTTGTCGGGCTCGTAGTAATTGGGGAGAAGCAAGGTGACCTTCCCAGCGGGATCGATGTCCCAGATGTAGACATATGCGTCCTGATTGATCTCAAAATGGATCTTGACCTTCTCCTCCAATGTGTAGACGGGCTTGTCCACCCAGATATGGACCGAAAGGCCTTCCTCCTCGGGGGGCTCGATGATGATCCCCTGAGGTGCGGCTTGGGAGAACCCCAAGGCGAACATGGCCAACACCGTTACTCCTAAAAGCGCCAGTTTCCTCATGACCTACCTCCTTTCCGGATTTAGCGCCAGCCCGGCGATCTCTTGCACTAAGGCCGGCGAAAGCACTGCAATAAGCGGATCCACTACCCCAGGGGCAAGCGCGGTGCCCCTGAGTCGGACCAGTCTTTCCCTCACCTTGGATTCTATGGTGGCAGCGTCGGTAGGACTCCCTCCCGGGCTCAGGTAATCGCCAATCGCCCATGCCAGCTCCGAGATCAGCTTGGCAGAGGGGGATGGGTTGATCCCCTTGGGCGTCATGGGCACCAGGCCATGGGCTTGAAGCACTGTCCTTGTTGCCCTAAGTAGGGCGAAGCGGAGCTGGAGCATCCCCATCACCTCAGGCCATGGTCGCGCAAGGCGCAGGCCCTTCAGCGTCTCGAGGAGGAGCGGGTCCACGATGAACTTCTCCTCTAGGGCCTCATACATGAGGTTCAGGGTTTGCTCGATCTGGGCTTGGGGGAGGGCGGATAGGGCCTGGAGAAAGGGGACCGCGACTCGAGGGCTCAGCAGCCCTGTTGCCAGGGCGGAAGGAACCTCTCCCAGAAGCTCGCTTTTGAGCTCAGGTGAGATGGGAAGCGACTGGAGCAGCGTCAGCACGTCGTTTGGGCTGGCTGCGGGGGCCAGGGGCACCTGTCCGAATGCGAGGCCCGCCACGATCAAGAGCGCAAGTCCCGCAAGGAAGGTCCTCATGCCCCACCCCCACTGCCCACGTATCTCACCGACGCGTAATCGCCGAAGCTCCGCACGTACTCATCGGCGAGCGGGTCCTGTCCGATCCAGCGGCCGTCGACCACGAACGCGTACTCATAGCGCCCCGGCGGGAGATTCAGCACCGCTGTCCAGACGCCATCTCCGTCGGGATCGGAAAGCGGCACCGGCTGCCAGGCCGAGAAGTCCCCCACCACGGCCACGGATTGCGCCCCCGGGTCCACCACGGCAAACAGCGTCCCCGCCTGGGCGTAGGCCGATAGAGGCGTTGGGGAGGGCGTAATCAGGCGGCCGATGATGAACCCCAGGGCCAAGGCCAGGGCTATCCCTCCGGCGAAGGCCCAGCGAGGCGTCATTCCGGGCAGGAAGAGCTGCCTTAAGCGCTGCCAGATCGAGGGCTTGGCCAAGCGTGTGGCAAGCGCGCCTATCACCCGCTCCTCCAGCCCCTCCAACTCCGGACGGGCCGCCTCGATCTCCTGGGAAAGGGCTTCCCGGATTTGGTCATCAAGGTCCCTAGACCACATCGCGGATCACCCCCCGCTGCACAAGCTGCGCCCGCACCAGGGCCCGACCCCGATGGAGTCTGGTCTTCACAGTCCCTGGCCTAATGCCGAGGACCTGGGAGATCTCGGAAAGATCGAGCTCGTGCCAGTACCGCAGGACCATGGGCACCCGGTAGATTTCCGGCAATGACCACACCGCCTCCCTCACCGCCTGTTCGACCTCCTCCTTCCATGTGGCCTCGGCTGGGTCAGGGGCGCAATCGAGCTTGGCAGGTGGATCCTGCCTGCGCCTTTTTCTCAGCATGTTCTTGGCCACGTTGGCGGCCACTGTGAACAGCCAAGTGGAGAATTTGCGGGAGAGGTCGTAGTGATGGAGGCGCTCATAGGCGCGGATGAATGCCTCCTGAACGGCATCCTCTGCGTCAGCCCTGTTTCGCAGGATGGCCACTGTCACCCCATACACGGCCTCTTTGTATCGGCGCACGATCTCCCCCCATGCTTCCAGGTCTCCCGCAAGGCTCTTCTGCACAAGCTCCAGCTCCCCCGGGATCAACCCCGCCTCCTTCCTCTCCAATATACACCCTGGGGGCCCTCGGGGTTCCCCGGGACAGGCGTCCCCTCCGGACCGGACGGACCCCCCATCCCGCCCTTTCCCAGGTCCTGAAAGGGGGCCGGGGGGAGGGTTATGGTATCGGTGCTAAAAAACTTGAAGGAGGGAAGCGATGCGACAGAAGC
>JAGGRX010000073.1 GCA_021159405.1 Candidatus Bipolaricaulota bacterium
CCGCGAGGCGGTGAAAGACCTGGAGCAGCCCTTTCATCAAAGGTGTCTGCTCAGAAAGCAGCGTTTTAGGCATACAAGGAGGTAAGAGGTGAAGCGTAGTTTTCTTGTTGGGATCGCCTGTTTGGCTTTCACCTTGCCCCTCTTGGGGGCGGAAAAGGACGTCTACATCGTGGGTGTCGATGCGGCCTTCCCCCCCTTCACCTGGGTGGAGGAGGGGAAGTTCCGGGGATTCGACGTTGAGGTCATCCGTGCCATCGCCGAGCTTGAGGGCTTCCGGGTGGAGTTCAGGGACCTCCCTTGGGCGACGATCATCACCGCCCTGGCTAAGGGGAAGATCGACATCATCGCAAGCGGCCTCACCATCACCTGCGAGCGCGACCAGGTAGTGGACTTCTCCTTGCCGTACTGGGAAGTGGATCAGGCCGTTCTCGTACGTGAAGACTCCCAGCTTAACGCGATCACGGCCTTCCTCGGCACCAGCGTGGGGGCCCAGGCGGGGACGACCGGCTATCAGTGGATCGAGGACAACCTGCTTGGGAAGGCACCGGGCCTCTCCCTGCGGCCCTATGAGACCTACGACCTAGCGGTAAGCGACCTTGAAGCCGGCCGCATCGCCGCCGTGCTCTGCGACACCGACACCGCTCAGGGGTTCGTGGACGCCGGCCGCAGGGTCAAGATCGTCGGCATCGTGAAGACAGGGGAACAGTACGCCTACGCGGTCACCGAGGGCGACCCTTACGGGCTCCTCCCCAGGATCAACGAGGGGCTGCGCAAACTTTACCAGTCCGGGGTGTGGGCGGAGCTCGTCGGAAGGTACTTCCCGGGCCGGCCGGTGTGCCCGGTGCCCCTGAAGCGGACCGAGCTCTGCCAGTAAGGGACTCAGGGGGCTGGCCAAGGGCCAGCCCCCCTATCATCCCATGGAGGCCTTGATCCGCGAGCTGCCCTGGTTCCTGCGGGGCGTCGGGGTGGCGGTGGAGGTCCTGTCAGGGGTCATGGGCCTTGGGCTTTTTCTCGGGCTCGGGGCAGCAGTGCTCCAGGTGTACGGCCCTCCACAGGTGTCCTTCCTCGTCACCGCACTTGAACGTATCCTGCGCGGGATCCCACCGATCGTGCTCCTGCTCCTCATATTCTACCTTCCTTGGAACCTGCCACCCCTTCTCGTCGCCATCTTGGGGCTGGGGCTTTGCTCGGCCGCCTATCAGTCACAGATCTTCCGCACGGCTTTCCTCTCAGTCGCCGCGGGAGAGATCGAGGCAGCGCGGGCCCTGGGGATGTCTGGCCCTCAGGCCATCTTCCATGTGGTATTGCCCCAAGCCGTGCGCCGGGCCCTGGGGCCCTGGTCCAATGAGCTCGCTTCCGAAATCAAGGACACCTCGCTTGCCTACATCGTGGGGGTGGTGGAGATCCTGCGTCAAGCCCGGTACGTCATCTCCTATACCTATGGAAACTCCCTTCTCGTCTTCGGGTTCTGTGCCCTGATCTACTTTCTCCTCACCCGACTGGGGAACTCCCTCCTGTTTCGCCTGGAGAGGCGCCTCTGGGTCCCCGGGTTCGTGGATCGGCGGGGGCGGCTCCCCACAAGGAGGTGAGCTCGTTGGGGGGCTTCATCGCCCTGGCAGGCCGCTTCCTCCCGGACCTCCTTCAGGGAGCAGGGGTGACGATCGAGATCACCCTCGTTTGCGTCTGCGCGGGGTTCATCCTCGGCTGGGCCCTGGCCCTGGGCCGGATCTACGGGGGGAGGGCGCTGCATTGGGCTTGTACGGCCTACGTCGAACTGGTCAGGGGAACGCCGCTTCTGGTCCAGCTTTTTCTTCTTTACTTTGGGCTTCCGGATGTGGGGCTGGTGCTCCCTCCGGTCCTGGCCGCAGGGATCGCCTTCGGGCTTAACACAGCTGCCTATCAAGCGGAGTACTTCCGGGGTGCGATCCAGTCGATCCCCGCCGGCCAAGTCAGCGCCGCCCGGGCCCTCGGCCTGACTCGCCTCCAGACCATTCGCTATATCGTCTTCCCTCAAGCGATGAGGATCGTACTCCCCGCCTGGTCGAACGAGCTCATCTACATGCTCAAGTACTCCTCCTTGGCCTTCACCCTGGGGGTGCCCGAGCTCATGGGGAGGGCCAATCTCATCGCCTCCCGGAACTTCCGGTATCTCGAGGTGTATATTCTGGCCGCTGCCATCTACGTGGGGCTGGTGCTTTTGCTCTCCTCTGTCTTGGGCCTCCTGGGGAGGAGATTCAGGGTTCCGGGCCTTGCGGGGCAGGGCAGGGAAAACTGAGCAGGGGCGCCAAATGGCGCCCCTTTCCCAAACCTTTTCGAGATTAGCTCACACCCAGCCGCGAAGCCGCATGGCCTCGGCCACCCGGGACACGGCCACAAGATACGCTCCCAGGCGGTTGTGCACCTTGTGTTTTTGGGCGGCCTCGTGGACGGCGTGGAAGGCGGTGGTCATCTTCCTATCCAGCCTTTCGTGCACGGTTTCCTCATCCCAGTAATAGCCGTAGGCGTTCTGGACCTGCTCGAAGTAGGAGACGGTGACGCCCCCTGCGTTGCACAAGAAGTCCGGGATCACGTACACGCCCCGCTGGTGCAGGATCACGTCGGCTTCAGGGGTGGTGGGGCCATTGGCGAGCTCGGCCAGGATCTTGGCCTTGATCCGGTCGGCGTTCTCCTCGGTGATCTGATTCTCCAAGGCCGCCGGGATGAGCACGGTCACATCGAGTTCCAAGAGCTCTTCGTTGGAGATGTCTTCGGCACCGGGGAAGCCCTTGACCGCCCCGGTCTCGCGCTTGTGTTTCACCAATGTGCTCCAGTCCAGGCCCTGGGCGCTATAGATCCCTCCCTTGGAGTCGGACACGGCCACCACCTTGAGGCCCAAGATCTCCACGGCGAGCTTATGGGCGAACTGGCCGGCATTCCCATAGCCCTGGATGGCGCAAGTTGCCCCGGAGAGGTCAAGGCCCAGTACCTTGGCCGCCTCCCGGATGGCATAGATCCCGCCTCGGGCGGTGGCATCACCTCGGCCGGCCGATCCACCGAGCGGCAACGGCTTTCCGGTGATCACACCTGGGGCACTCCGTCCCACGATCTTCTCGTACTCGTCCAGCATCCAGGCCATGACCTGGGGGTTGGTATAGACGTCGGGCGCGGGAACATCGATGTCCGGGCCGATGTAGTGCGCGATGGCCCGAATGTAACCCCGGGAAAGGCGCTCCAGCTCCCCTTGGGACATCTCCTTGGGGTTGCAAACCACCCCGCCCTTCCCCCCGCCCAAGGGGAGGTCCACGACGGCGGTCTTCCAGGTCATCCAGGCGGCCAAGGCACGCACGGTGTCGAACGTCTCCTCGGGGTGGAAGCGGATCCCACCCTTGGTGGGACCACGGGCGTTGTTGTACTGCACCCGAAATCCCTCGAACACCCGTACCGAGCCGTCGTCCATCCGCACCGGGATGCGCACGTGAAACTCCCGCATCGGCCAACGCAGAAGCTCGTGCACTGCGGGATCCAATCGAAGTAGTTGAGCGGCCTCGTCAAGCTGCTTCTGCGCGATTACAAAGGGATTGCGGACATCCGCCATTGATAAGCCCTCCTTCTGACAAAAATTTGGCGCTGAGCGCCAAAGGAAGTATATATCAACTGACACCTTCTAGCATCCCAGGAAGGCCGGATTGCATCTCAACTTCCTTTAGCACACAAATCGGCATGCCAACGGTATTTCTCAGGTCTTCACAGCAGAAAGGTTTTGTGCTATAGTATAGGATGCGGCTGAGGGCCGAAGGCCCTTAATTTTTGTCTTCAGCTTACGACCAAACAGGAGGAATTGAATATGGAGAGTGTGGCGAACATCGGCGGCAAGGTGCAGAAAAAGCACCTTGAGGAGCATGATGTGATCGACCTCCCGTGGATGGAGGAAGAGGAGGAAAAGCGGCGTTCACCCGAGAACCCGATCCGTACCTACTTTGACGAGATCTCCCGTGTCCCCCTCCTCACCAAGGAGGAGGAGGTGGAGCTCGCAAAAAGGGTGGAAGCCGGGGACAAGGAGGCCAAGGAGAAGCTCGCCGAGGCCAACCTGCGCCTGGTGGTATCCATCGCCAAGAAGTACCGAGGCTGCGGCCTCCCCTTCCTCGACCTGATCCAGGAGGGGAACCTGGGCCTGATGAAGGCCATCGAGAAGTTCGACTGGCGTAAGGGGTATAAGTTCTCCACCTACGCCACCTGGTGGATCCGCCAGGCGATCCTCAGGGCCATCACCAACCGCTCCCGCACCATCCGCGTCCCCACGCACATCAACGAGCTCATCCGCAAGATCTATCAAGCCGAGCGTGACTACGTGAAGGAGCACGGTGAACCCCCCTCCCTGGAGGAGCTGGCCGAGGAGCTGGATACCAGCGTGGAGAACATCGTCAAGGCCAAGAAAACCGCTCACTACACGGCCTCTTTGGACACCCCCATCGGCTACGACGACGAGGGGTCGGTGCTCGGCGATTTCATCGAGGACTCCGAGGCCGTCTCCCCCACCAAGGAGTCGTTCAAGGAGCTTCTGCAAGCGGAGCTCCAGAAGGCCCTACGGGAGAAGCTCACCCCGAGGGAGCGCCGGGTGCTGGAACTGAGGTATGGCCTCGATGACAACCAGCCCCGCACCCTGGATGAAGTAGGGGAGATCTTTGGGATCTCCCGGGAGCGGGTGCGCCAGATTCAAAAGGAGGCGCTGGAGAAGCTGAAGCACTCCGACCTCCTGAGGAAGCTGGAGAAGTTCCGGCTTCTTGAAGAGGAGTATTAAGCTCGGGTCGGGCACTCGGGGTTGCTGCAGCGCCGCCCATGGCGGGGGTCCTCATAGAGGACCCCTTTTTTGCATATGGGGCAGGTCTCAACCGGCTTTCCCGGGAGGGTAAACCGACAATCCGGATAGCGGTTGCAGGCGTAAAACGTCCCCCGCCGCGGTGAATAGCGTTCCACCAGCTCCCCCTGCCCGCACTTGGGGCAGGTCACCCCGGTGGGGACCGGCATGGTATGGCCGCACTTAGGGCAGGCAAGGAACCTGCCGTAGCGGCCGTGTTTTAGCTGCATGGGGGTGCCGCATTTGGGGCAGGGCGCTGCCGGGGCATCCTCCGCCTCCGCCAGCCCCTCGGCCAGCTCCACCCGCTCGGGGCGATAGCGGTACTTCACATCCGGTGGCAGATTCCTGGTGGTCCTGCACTCCGGATAGCGGGAGCAGCCCAGGTAAAGCCCCCCCTTCCACACCCGCACCTCCATGGGGGCCCCACATTTGGGGCAAGACACGTCCGTGAGCACCCGGAACGGCTTCTTCCCCTCCTTTATCTCCCCCTCCACCTGGGAAAGCCGCTGGGAAAACCAGCGGTAGAAGGAGGACAAAACCTGCAACCGATCCGCCTGCCCCTCCTGAATCCGGTCAAGATCCTCCTCCATCTTGGCCGTGAAGTCCTCCCGAACCGTCTCCGGGAAGTAGTTCCGGAGGAAGTCAGTCACCAGGTGCCCAAGAAGGGTGGGCCGTAGCGACCCGTTCTCACGTTTCACGTACCCCCGTTCCTGGATCACGGAGACGATCTGGGCATAGGTGCTGGGGCGGCCGATCCCTTCCCGTTCCAGCTTCCTCACCAGGCCCGCCTCGGTGTAGCGTCCCGGGGGCTCCGTCTTCTTCTCCAAGAACGCAAGCTCGGGGGCGGGAAGCTCCATCCCTGAAGCCAGGCCTTCGGGGAGGTCCGCCTCCTCGTCCGCAAGTTTTTCCACCTGAAGCACCCGGGTGAAGCCGGGAAACACCCTCCAGGAGGCCGAGGCACGGAACACCCAGTTCCCTGCCCTGATCTTCACCTTGCGACGCCGCCAGATCCCATCCGCCATTTGGGTGGCAACGAACCTCCGCCAGATGAGGGCGTACAGCTTCCGCTGCTCCGGGGTGAGGTAAGGGGCGACCTGGTCCGGGTCTAGCGCCACCTGGGTGGGGCGGATGGCCTCATGGGCATCCTGGGCCCGCCGCTTGTTCTTGAACTTGCGTGGCCGGGGGGAGAGGAACTCTTTCCCGAACCTGTCCCGCACCAGGGCCCGCGCCTCCTCGATCGCCGAGTCCGCCACCCGCACCGAGTCGGTCCGCATGTAGGTGATGAGCCCCAGGGGTTTTCCGGCCACATCCACCCCCTCATAGAGCTGCTGGGCGATCTGCATGGTGCGGCGTGGGGAGAACGAAAGCTCGCTTGCCGCCGCCTGCTGCAAGGTGGAGGTGATGAACGGCGGCGGTGGCCTCCGCTTCACCTCTTCCTCCACCACCTCCTCCACCACAAACCCAGCGCGGGAAAGCTCCTCTTCCAGGCGCTTGACCTGGGCCTCATCCGTTAGCTTCCCCTCCAGTTTGGCGACGAAAGGGGGCTCGGTGGGGAAGCGGGCCTCCACCTCCCAGTAGGGCTCGGGAACGAAGTCCTGGATCTCAAGCTCCCGATCACAGATAAAGCGGAGGGCCACGGACTGGACACGCCCGGCGGACAGGCCTTCAAACCTGCGCCCAGCCAGGACTAGGGAGAGGAGCGGGGACACTTGATAGCCCACCAGCCGATCCAAGATCCTGCGGGCACGCTGGGCTTCCACCTTGCGGAGGTCCACCTCACCTGGTTCCTTGAGGGCTTGCCTTACCGCCTCCGGGGTGATCTCATGAAACAGCACCCGGGCAAAACGCTCCCGATTTCCGTCCGAAAGGAGCTCCAAAAGGTCGAAGGCGATGGCTTCCCCCTCCCGATCCGGGTCGGTGGCCAGGTACACGAGGGCCGCATCCCGCACCGCCTTGCGCAGATTTGCGATCAGCTTGCGGTCTCGCACCACCCACTTGGGGGAAAAGCCGTTCCCTATGTCCACTCCCAGCTCCCGCTCCGGGAGGTCCCGGACGTGCCCCTTGGAGGAGTAGACCTCGATCTCCTTTCCCAAATAGCCGGACAGGGTGCGGGCCTTGGTCGGCGATTCCACGATGAGAACCTTTTTCCCTGCCATCGCGTCTCCGGATTATGGGAGGGGGGAAACCGGGACGCAAGGCCTTGACGGGGAGGCAGCCTGGCTCAATGATGGTTTGAGGAGGTGATCCCTGTGAGCAAGGTAGCAGTGCTGCTCGGGGTGCTGGTCCTCCCGCTGGCTGGGATGGCCCAGGTGGTGATCAACGAGGTGGCCTGGGGAGGGACGGAAGCCTCACCCTATGACGAATGGATCGAGCTTTTCAACACCTCCGATGAAGCAGTAGATCTTGCCGGCTGGATCCTGGCCTGGGAGGGGGTCGCCATCCCCCTGGGGGAGGAATCAGGGGGCACGGTGGTGTTGCGCTCGCACGTGATCGAGCCTCACGGCTTTTTCCTGCTTGAGCGAAGTGGGGATGACACAGTGGTCGGGCGCGAGGCGGACCTCATCTATCGGGGGGCCCTGCCCAATTCGGGGACGGTGCTCAAGCTCATGAACCCGGAGGGTGTAGTGGTGGACACGGCCAACCTTGGCTGCCCCGAGGGCTGGTGGGCCGGGAGGGCGGGGGCCTCCATGGAGCGGATCGCCCCTACCGCGCCGGATGGGCGCTTCTCCTGGCGCCCCGGGGTTTCGGGGGAACTCCTGGACGCTGACGGTACCC
>JAGGRX010000146.1 GCA_021159405.1 Candidatus Bipolaricaulota bacterium
AGGACCCAGCCGGCGACGATCTCAAGAAGCTGGCGCCGGTTCACCGTGCGTACCCCCTTCACCAGGCCGATCCCCACCACCGCCCCCACCACGGCTTGGGAGGCCGATACCGGCACCCCCAGGACGGCGAACACCTGCAAGGAGGCGGCTTGAGCTGCCACCGCCAACAGCGCCGGAAGGGGCCCCAGCGGCACGAGCTTCTCCCCCACCGTCTCCATCACCCTGCGGGAGAAGGTGACCACCCCCAGGGCGATGCTCCCCCCACCGATGAGGGTGGCGAGCTTTACCGAGAGGATCCCAGCCCCCACGTACACCCCGGTCACGTTGGCCACGTTGTTCGCCCCCAGGGCATAAGAGCCCCAGATACCGATCAGCACGATCCCCAGCCGGATGACACGATCGTACAGCACAAGGCCTCCCAGCCGTGCCTCCAGCCAAGGACTGAGGAAGCGGTGCAGGAGGTAGGCTAGCACCATGGCACCCAAGGGGGAGGCCACCCACGACACCACGATTCGCCCCAGCACTCCCCAGTCCACAGGCTGCCCCGTCACCAAGGCCACCCCGATGATCGCCCCCACCGCGGCCTGGGTGGTGGAAACCGGGAGCCCCCGCCAGGTCATGAGCGCCACGGTGAGCCCGGCGGCCAGGGCCACGCAGAACGAGCTGGCCGTGCTCTGGCTTGCCACGGAGCTGTAAGTGTCCATGCCCTTGGCGCCACCAAGGTAAGCCCCGAGCAGGGCAAACGCCGCAGTGAGCGCCACAGCGACGCTGTAGCGCACGGCCCGAACCCCTACCGCAAGGCCGAACACGTTGGCCGCGTCGTTGGCACCCAACGACCAGCCCATAAGGATCGCCGGGATGATCGTCCACATATGAGCTCCTATAGGTTGCTTTATAGCCCTATAAAGAAGTTAAGGCAAGGAAAGAGTGCGCCCGGGAGGACTCGAACCTCCGGCCTGCGGTTTAGGAAACCGCTGCTCTGTCCTGACTGAGCTACGGGCGCACGGCCGCAAATGGCATGTTAGCTTTCCGAAGGGAGAGGGTCAACCTCTCCCAAGGAGCCTGGTTTGACGAATGAGAAGTCAAGAGCTACGCTAGTTTTTAGAAGGAGGGCTGAGTCATGTCAAGACTCGGGGTGCTTTTGGCGTTGGTGCTCGTCTGGGTGGGAGGGCTTGCCTCAGGTGGCGCCCCGCGCCCGCCGTTTTCGGAGTTGCAGTTCTTCTTTGCCAGCGCTGCTGGCCTTCCCGGGGAGATCCGCGGGCTTACGGTGCGATGTGAGTGCGGCGCGATCACGGCCGTGGATGAGTGGACGGCCTACACCAGCGCTCACGGAAGGATCCAGAGCTTTTGTTTCCATCCCACGGACTCAAAGCTGTACTTCGTGCGGCCCGGGTCGGGAAAGATCTGGGTGGTTCACTTCACTCCAAGTGGACCTCTTTCCGAGTGGGTCATTTATGAGCACCCCTGGCCAGTGCAGGACCTGGCGTTCCACACAGGCCCGGACGGCAAGATGCACCTATACTTCAGCGAGCTCAGCTCGGCAGGGCACGGGCGGATCTTGCGGCTGGAAGACGACGGGAGTGTGACGACCGTAGAGGAGATCCAGTCAAGCGACCGGGAATTCTATTGGGGTGGTTTCTTCGCTTTTGGGCCCGATGGTGCGCTTTACCTTTCCTCCGGTGAGCGGCTTGCCGGGAGACTTTTCCGATGGAGGAAAGAAGGGCCCGAAGAGGTCTGCCGCATTGAGGGCGACCGAATCGGTGGGTTCGTGTTTTTGGGGCCCCACACGATCCTTTATGCGAACCTGGACGGGGTGATATCCCGGCTGGAGCTTGCCAGCGGAAGGCGCACGCCCATCTACCGGAGCCGCGGGCGGTTCTGCATCTCGGACCTGGCTCTTATGCCCACGTGGCCGCTCCCTGAACCTAGTTTTTAGGTTCTTCTTCCCTCTCCTCGAGGTCCAGGTATAGACGTTTGGCTGCGGCTTGCTCGGCTTCCTTTTTGGAGCGGCCGCGCCCCAAGGCCTTGCTCCCCCCTAGCTCCACGGATACGGTGAACACCTTTTCGTGCTCCGGGCCTTCCGAGTCGACGAGGTTGTAGGCTGGCAGAGCACCGTAGCGCCTTTGCCCTAGTTCCTGAAGGAGCGACTTGTAATCGGGAGACCGCTCGGCGGCGTAGCGTTCGGCCTCCTGTCCCAGAAGTCGCTCGGCCAACTCGCGGGCCTTTTCGTAACCATGGGATAGGAACACGGCCCCGAACAGGGCCTCCAGAGCCGCGGCCAGGATGGACGGGCGCTTTCGCCCCCCGGCCAGTTCCTCCCCCTTTCCGAGGAGCAGGTGAGCTCCGAGTCCCAGCCGGCTGGCGGCTTGCGCCAGCACCGGCCGAGAGACGACCACCGCCCGGATCTTGGAGAGCTCCCCTTCATCCCGTTCCGGGAACCGATGGTAGAGGAAATCGGCCAGGGCGAGGTCCAGCACCGCGTCGCCTAGGAACTCCAGACGCTCGTTGTCCTCGCCTCCTGCCTCATTGGCGTAGGATGAATGGGTCAAGGCGGTGCGAGCGAGAGGTAGCGGTATTTCCACGCCCAAGCGCTCGAGGAGGGCTGACAGCTTTTCGCGAGCCATTCATGGCTAGGGCGGGAGGATTCGAACCTCCGATCGCGGGTCCAAAGCCCGCTGCCTTACCGCTTGGCTACGCCCTAGGACGAGAAAAATATAGCGTCGCCTTGATCGGAGGGCAAGCCCCACCCTGGCCTGGTCAGAGTTCGATGATGGTGACGCCTTCACCGCCCTCGGCTGGGGGAGCAAGGTAAAAGCGTCTCACGAAAGGCACAGTGGAGAGGTACTCGTGCAAGGCACGCCTGAGGGTCCCGGTGCCCTTGCCGTGGATGAGGCGCCCCGTTTGCATCCCGGCTAGGAGAAGCCGATCCAGCCATTCCTCCACCGCCCGCCGGGCTTCCTCCACGGTCATCCCGCGCACGGAAAGCTCCATCGGGGCTTGGGTATGGATGGGAACACGGGGCGGAGGCGGAGGCTGCTGTGGCGGTGCGGCCGCAGGCTCCAGGGCCATGGGCGGAAGTTCCACCCTGCGCCCCTTAACCTCTACCTCTACCCGCCCCTCTGCCACGCGGCGCACTATGCCCACCGCCCCGGTGGCCCGGATGCGTACGGGCTCCCCTTCCCGGAGCCGAGGGGCGGGCCGCTCCTCCTCAGGTCGCGCCGGGAGCCGCTCGGCGAGCTCCTCCACCCGGCGCAAGGCCTGCCGCCTGGCCTCTGTCTCTTCCTTCTCCCGGGCCTGGGCGATGAGCTCCGCCAGTTCTTTCCTCGCCGCCCGGATCTCCTCTTCGAGCCGCACGAGCTCCCGACCCAGGGCCTCGGCCTTCTTCTCCTTGAGGGCGGAGAGTCTTCGCTCGTATTCAGTCCTGAGACGCTTGACCAAGGCCCGCTCCGCCTCCAGGTTCGCTCGCGCCCGCCGGGCCGCCGCCCGCTCACGCGAAAGCTCCTCGATGATCTCCTCGGCCCGGATTTCCCCGGAAGAGAGGAACCCGCGGGCCCGCTCGAGAAGCTCCTCCGGGAGTCCCAGCCGCTGGGCGATCTCCAGGGCACAGGACCTCCCCGGCACCCCCTCCAGCACGCGGAAGGTGGGGGAAAGGGTGGCAAGGTCGAACTCCATGGAACAGGAGAGCACCTCCGGGTGGGAGATGGCGAAGTGCTTGAGCGGGGTGAGGTGTGTGGCCACCGCCGCCGTGCACCCCAGCTCCAGCAGGTACTCCAAGATAGAGAGGCCCAGTGCCGCCCCCTCCTGGGGATCCGTCCCTGCCCCTAGCTCATCCAGGAGCACTAAGCTCCGCTCGTCCACCTCGGCCAGGATCCCCACGATGTTTTTCATGTGAGAGGAGAAGGTGGACAGGTTTTGCTCGATGGACTGCTCCTCCCCGATGTCACTTCGGATCTTCTCGAACACGGTGAGGACTGCACGGGAGGCGGGAACAGGGATCCCGGACTGGGCCATGGCGCAAGATAGCCCGACGGTCTTCAGGGTGACGGTCTTTCCGCCGGTATTGGGGCCGGTGATGACCGCCACCCGATGTTCCCCCCCGAAGCGAATGGTGATGGGGACGGCCCTAGTGCCGAGCAGGGGGTGGCGGGCACCGTAGAGCTCCACCCGCCCGTCGTCCGAAAGGAGCGGCAGGGTGGCTTCTTGGGCCAGGGCGTAGCGGGCACGGGCGTAAAGGGCATCGATTCGGGCCAGGATCTCCATGTCCTCCCGCAGGCGCCGCTCCTCGGCCAGGAGCTTGCCCGCCAGTTCAGCCAAGATGCGAAGCCGCTCCCGCCAGATATCGTCCTCCAGCTCCCGGAGCTGGTTGTTCATGTGCACAAGGGAGGCCGGCTCGGCGAACAGGGTTTGGCCGCTTGCGGAGCTATCGTGGATCACGAGGCGCACGCTGCCTTGGGCTCCCGACCGGAGAGGGATCACGAGCCGCCCTCCCCGGCGAGTGATCACCGGCTCCTGCACCAGGGCCCGATGGCGATCGATGAACCGCCTTAGGGCAGCGGTGATCTCCTCGGTAAGGGCCCGCTTACGGCGCGCGAGTTCCCTGAGCTTGGGGGTGGCGTCCTCCCGAATTTCCCCCCGATCGTCGATGGCCCGGCGGATGGCCTTGGCCAACTCCCCTTGATCCGAGAGGCGCCCCACCAAGGCTGCCAAGCGTGGCGTATGCGGCCCGGACAGGGCCAGGGCCAACTCCCCCGCTGCCTCCAGGGTCTCGGCCACGGTGAGCAGCTCCTCCCCGGACAAGTCCCCATGAGCCTTGGCTTGATCGATCAGGGGGCGAAGGTCGGAGATTGGCCCAGGGGAGAACCCCCCGCGCACTGCCTCCATCATCTCCTCTACGAGGGCGAATTCCCTTTCGATCCTGCCGCGGTCGGAGGTGGGGGCAAGGGACAAAACGGCATTTTTCCCGAGCTCGGAGGCGGCGTAGCCCGCCACCTGGGCAAGCACCTTGTCAAGCTCCAGGTCCCTGCGGGTGCGGGGGTTGAGGACGCTCATGGGACGGGAAAGTCCACCCCCCTCGATAAGATCTCGGCCGCTTCCCGCACCATCTCCTCGATGATCTCGGCCACGGGCTTGATCTCATGGATGAGCCCTGCGACCTGGCCGGCCATGAGGGAGCCGCCTTCAAGGTCCCCTTCATAGACCGCTCGCCTGAGGCCACCCACGGCCAGGGACTCGAACTCCTCGGGGGGGCGGCCTTCGGCCTCGTATTTAGCCAGAGTCCTGGTCAACTTGTTCAGCAGGCACCGGACCGGCCGGCCCAGGGTTCTTCCGGTGACGATGGTGGCCCGGTCGGAGGCTTTGAGGACGGCTTGTTTGTATTTTTCATGGACCGGGGCCTCCACCGAGGCGAGGAAGCGGGTTCCTAGCTGGACTCCCTCGGCCCCCAGGGCGAGGGCGGCGGCCATGCCCCGGCCGTCTGCGATGCCCCCGGCGGCTACCACCGGGACCCTCACCGCGTCCACCACCTGCGGCACCAGGGCCATGGTGGTTTCGGTGCCGACGTGCCCCCCGGACTCCGTGCCCTCGGCGATCACCCCATCGGCCCCGAGTTTCTCCATCCGCCGTGCCAGGGCCACCGCCGGCACCACGGGGAACACCTTGACCCCGGCGCCTTTAAGGGAGTCCATGTACTTGGCGGGGTTTCCGGCACCGGTGGTGACCATGGGGACTTGGGCGCTCAAGACCACTTCCACCAGCTCGGGCACCTTCGGGTCCATGAGCATGAGGTTCACCCCAAACGGACGGTCCGTGGCCTTGCGCACCAGTTGGATTTGGCGGTCCAGTTCCTCCGGGGACATGCCCCCTGCCCCGATGATCCCAAGGCCTCCGGCATTGGAAACCGCCGAAACCAACGGCTCCCTGGCCACATGGGCCATCCCCCCCAAGAAGATCGGATAGCGTATCCCCAGCATCTCACAGATACGGTTCTTCATGGCAGGAGAATATAGCGGGCCGAGAGAATAACCGCTAGCAGGGCCGGAAAGCGCCCCGTACAATCCCAGCTTGGAGGGAAGAGATGCCGGCGAATCTTACCCCGGAGTTCCTAGCGGCCAGAGAACGCTTTAACAAAGCCAAGACCGACGAGGAGCGGCTGGACGCGCTCCAGGAGATGCTGGCCACCATCCCCAAGCACAAGGGCACCGAGAAGATGCAGGCGGACATCAAGCGCCGGATCGCCAAGCTCCGGGAAAAGATGGAACAGCGCCGGCGCTCCGGGAAAGGGGGTGGCCCCAGCTTCCACGTTGAGCGGGAAGGAGCAGCTCAGGTGGCCCTGGTGGGGCCGCCCAATTCCGGGAAATCCTCCCTCCTTTCCGCCCTCACCAACGCAAGCCCGGACGTGGCCCCTTACCCCATGTCCACCTTCCGACCATGTCCGGGGATGATGGAGTACGAGGACATCCAGATTCAACTTGTAGACCTCCCGCCCATCACGCCCGAGTACACCGAGGGGTGGGTGTACGGCCTAGTGCGGTCGGCGGACGCGGTGCTTTTGTGCCTTGACCTCTCCGACGAGAAGTGCTTCGAGCGGGCCGATGAGGTGATCGAGCTCCTTTCGACCCGACACATCCTGCTGGTGGACGGGCCCAGCCGGCAAGCTGACTGGCGCACGGTGGAGAAAAGGACGCTTGTTGTGGGGTTGAAGGAGGACCTGGCCCCTGAGAGGGGAAAGGAACTTTCCCAGTGGGCCGCGGGGAGGTTCCCGCATGCGACGGCCTCCCCGGCCACCGGCCAGGGCCTGGAGGCCCTGCGGCGGGCTATCTTCCGGACGGCGGGGGTGGTGCGGGTATACACCAAAAAGCCGGGACATCCCCCTGATATGACGCAGCCCTACACCTTACGGGAAGGGGCGACGGTGCTCGACGTGGTGGAGCACATCCACAAGGAGTTCGTGGACAGACTCAAGTACGTGCGGTTGTGGGGCTCCGGCCGCTTTGCCGGGCAACATGCCCCCCTTGACCACGTGGTTCAGGACGGGGACATCCTGGAGATCCACATCGCCTGAGCTTGCGTGAAGAGGGTGGAGGCCCCGTGGGGCCAGGGTTGACGCGACGGCCCTCGACGTACACGCGCCCTGCGTCAGGGCACATGGGGGCTACTTCGTAGTAGCGGTATAGATCACGGTCACCTTGTAGGTCCCGGGAGCCATCGTCCGCAGCTTAAAGAGCTTGTAGCTAACGGGGATTTCGGCAGAGCCATGACCCGAGGTCGCGTCGAGCAGGACGGACAGGTGCTCGATGGCCTCCTTGTCGCCCTTGAGCTCAAAGCTCAGGGACCAGTCGCTGTTGCTTTTTACGTACAAGATCACCGCCTTTTCGGCCAGGTACTCGTCGATCCCAGGCTCAAGCTCGGGGAAGGTGAAGTTATCCTCGGACACCGAAAGCTCGATGTAAGGCAGAACGGTCCACACCACCTCGTTCTTTGTGGACGCGACCGGATCCCACGGCCTCTTGGCCAACCCGGGCACCATAAAGGCGACCCCCAACACCAAAACGGTAAGACCGATTAGAAGCT
>JAGGRX010000097.1 GCA_021159405.1 Candidatus Bipolaricaulota bacterium
GAAAAGGGCCGTCAGGCAGCCGAGGCGGTGGCCTGGGATGTCGAGAAGTTGGTCAGCGGAGCCCATCTTGTCTTCCTCACCTGTGGCCTGGGGGGCGGCACCGGCACGGGGGCGGCCCCGGTGATCGCACACCTGGCTCGTGAGGCGGGGGCCCTCACCGTGGGGGTGGTGACCTTGCCGTTTGCGTTCGAGGGCCCGGTGCGCATGCAGCGGGCGGAACTTGGCCTTGAGAAGCTTAAGGAAGAGGTGGACGTAATCATCGTCATCCAGAACGAAAGGCTCATCGAAAAGGCCCCCGGCGTCCCCATCACCAAGGCGTTTGAGCTCGCCGATGAGGTGCTGCGCACAGGTGTCCAGGGGATCAGCGACCTCATCACGGTCCCTGGGATCGTGAACCTGGATTTCGCCGATGTGGCTGCAGTGCTCAGGGGGGCGGGCACTGCCATGATGGGCATCGGTGAAGGTCAGGGTGAGGCCCGCGCTGTCCAGGCGGCCAAGACCGCCGCCACCAATCCCCTGTTTGAAGGTGAGTCACTCAAAGGGGCACGCAAGGTGTTGCTCAACATCACCGGTGGAGATGACCTGACTCTAGCAGAGGTAACTCAGATCGCCGAGCTCATCAGAAAACTGATTTCCACTGATGCTGACCTCACCTTCGGCGCGGTGGTGCGGGGAGAGATGACCGGAAGGGTAAAGGTGACGGTAATTGCGGCGGACTTCAAAGGCCCTGTGTTCGAAGAGGAGGAAACCACCCCCCGAAGTCCAAGCGCTCCCAAAGTCCCGCGCAGGCGTACCAGGGTGGACGAGGAGGATATGGACGTACCCGCGTTTCTGCGCCGGAGAGGCGAGGAGTGAAGGAAGTTTCCTCATGCGGACTTGGTCATGCTTGGTGCTGATCCTCGTCCTTTTCGCCCTGGGGGCAGCAGGGGCTGAGCTCCGCTATCAGCTCCACCTTGAAGTACGCTCAGATGGAGTGCTTTGTGGCAACGAAACGGTCTCCGGCCCTGCCCAAGGAAACTGGTCCGAGGCCGTGTTTCGGCTCTATCCTGCGTCCCTGGACCCGGGCTCACTTTTTCCCTTAAGCGTTGAGGTAAGGGGGGAGGGGGCTCCGTGGGACCAAGTGCACCCCACCGCATTCGTGGTTCCCTTGGGGATTGAGGCAGGACAGACGTTCTCCCTCCACATCGCTTTTGAGGGAAAGCTCCCCTCATTTGAGGACCAATTAGGCTATGGAGTTTTTGCTCGAAGTGAAGCGGCGCTTGTCCTCTCCCAAAGCTATCCCATGCTCGCCCCCTGGCAGGGGGAGTGGTTGGTGGAGCCCATCTTTCCTTGGGGGGACGGAGTGGTGGCTGAGGTGGCGGACTACACCGCGGACGTAACCGTGCCACCGGGGTGGGAGCTGGTGGCAGGGGGGGAGGAGTTTCACATAGGGGCAGGGGAGTATCTGGTGGCCGGGGAGAACCTGCGGGAGCTCGGCATGGTGGCCGTCCAGGGCTACGAGGGGGGGACGGCATGGGCAGGTGAAGTCCCGGTACGGGGCTATTTCCTCCCGGAGCACGCCGAGGCCGCCGCTGCCGGCATCGAGATCGCTGCCAAGGCCCTTGAGCTCTATGCAGGGCTGTTTGGGCCCTACCCCTTTCCCGAGCTGGACGTGGTGGAGGTGCCCCTGCGGGGGGCTGCGGGGGTGGAGTACCCCGGGCTCATCCTGGTGGGCGAGGAGTACCTCGCCCGCTACCCCAATGACCCCCTGTTCTTCCCCATGATCTTCGCCCATGAAGTGGCCCACCAGTGGTGGTATGCCCAGGTGGGGAGCGACCAGGTGGCCGAGCCCTGGCTGGATGAAGCCCTGGCCACCTACACCTCGGGCCTTTTCTTCGAGGCCCAAGGGCGACTTGCTGAGGTCCTCTCTTATTGGCAGAGGTCCTATCAGCAGGGCCGGGAGCGAAACCCTCAAGCCAGGATTTCCAGTCCCCTGTGGGAATTCCCGGATGGGGCGGGCTATGGGGGGATCGTCTACTCGGGAGGGGCGCTTTTCCTACATGAGCTCCGGGGGCGCATGGGGGACGAGGCGTTCTTCCGGGCCCTCCGGCGGTATCTGGCTGAGTACCGGTGGAAGATCGCCCGCGGTGAGGACTTCCTGCGCATCCTGCGGGCGGAAAGCCCCCTCCCCCTCGACGATCTGATCCTAAGCTGGCTTGGTCCAACCGACCTCCACTAAGCATCCCTTCCGACACATCCCCCTTGACATGAGACCCCGGATGTCGTACTTCAGAGTCGTGGAAACGATCTTTCTGGCCTGCCTAAATCCGCGGGTGCGTACGGCCGGGTAGCGGCCCGGGCCGTACGCTGGCGCGGCTTTCTCCCTTCTTACCCCCAGCAGGTCCGGGACGCTGCCCGGCCTTCGTGTGTAGTCCCCTTGTCTTTGTCATGCAGCTTTCGTCTGAGCCTGCCGCCACAGGCAGGGAGGTAAACCAGTTCCAGGAGGGGAGAAAGTGAAGTTTGAAAAGATCGTGTTGGCCTACTCTGGAGGGCTCGATACCTCCGTGATCCTTCACTGGCTCAAGGAGACCTATGGGAGTGAGGTGATCACTTTCACTGCGGATCTTGGTCAAAGGGAGGAACTTTCCGGGATAGAAGAGAAAGCGCTCAAAGGCGGAGCAAGCAAGGCCTATGTTATGGACCTCAGGGAGGAGTTCGTCACCGATTACGTCTTCCCCACCCTCAAGGCCGGGGCCGTCTACGAGGGCCAGTATCTTCTGGGCACCTCCATGGCCCGGCCCCTCATCGCCAAGTACCTGGTGGAGATCGCCCACCGGGAGGGGGCCCAGGCGGTGGCCCACGGCTGTACCGGAAAGGGAAATGACCAGGTCAGGTTCGAGGTCTCGGTGAAGGCCCTGGACCCGGACCTTGTGATGATCGCCCCCTGGCGGGACTGGCCCCTCCGCTCTCGGGAGGATGAGCTTGCCTACGCCAGGAAGCACGGCATCCCCCTAGAGGGAATAAGCGAGGAGGCGATCTACAGCCGGGACGGGAACCTGTGGCACCTCTCCCACGAGGGCGGCCCTTTAGAGGACCCTTGGCAGGAACCCGATCCCGGGATGTTCCTCCTCACGGCCGCCCCGGAGGCTGCCCCGGACTCGCCGGAGTACATCACCCTGGAGTTCGAGGCCGGGGTCCCGGTGGCCCTAAATGGTGAGCGCCTTCCCCCGGTGGAGCTCCTCTCCAGCCTCAATGAGCTTGCTGGAAAACACGGGATCGGCCGGGCCGACTTGGTGGAGAACCGCTTGGTGGGCATGAAATCCCGGGGAGTGTACGAGACCCCAGGGGGGACTGTCCTTTACATCGCCCACCAGGCTTTGGAGCAGCTCTGTCTAGATCGGGAGACCCTGCACTACAAGGAGCTGGTCGCCCACAAATACGCTGAGCTCGTCTACTACGGCCTTTGGTTCAGCCCCCTGCGGGAGGCGCTAGACGCCTTCGTGGACGCCACCCAAAGGACGGTCTCCGGCACCGTGCGGCTCAAGCTCTACAAGGGAAGCTGCATTGTGGTAGGGAGAAAGTCACCCCACAGCCTCTACCGGGAGGAGTTCGCCACCTTCGGGGCCGACGAGGTCTATGACCAAAAGGACGCCGAGGGTTTCATCAACCTGTTTGGGCTGCCTTTGAAGATCAAGGCACTGGTGGAAAGGACGCGTGCGGGGGTCAAGGAGGGCGCCGGATGACCCTGTGGGCCGGCAGGCTTACTGAAACGGACGCCAAGGTGCGGCTTTTCTGCGACTCCTTCCCCTTCGACCGCAGGCTTTACGCCGCCGACATCGCGGGGAGCATCGCCTACGCAAAAGCACTGGCCCGGACCGGGATCCTTTCTTTCGAGGAACGGCAGGCCATCGTTCGAGGCCTGGAGCAGGTCCTCGCGGAGTTCAAGCTTGGGGCCTTCGTCGTCTCCCCGGGAGACGAGGACATCCACACCGCGGTGGAACGCAGGCTCACCGAGCTTCTAGGAGAAGAGCTGGCCGGGAAGCTCCACACTGGCCGCTCCCGCAACGACCAGGTGGCCACAGACCTCAGGCTGTGGCTTCTCGGCGAGCTTCCGGGGATCGCGGATCGGATCCGGGACCTTCAGGGGGCGCTCGTGGAAGCGGCCGAAAAACACCTCGGAGTTCTAATGCCCGGGTACACCCATCTCCGGCAAGCGCAGCCCATCCTCCTCTCCCACTGGCTGATGTCCTATTTCTGGCGGCTCTCCCGGGATCGGGAACGCCTGGAAGGGCTTAAAGAACGCCTTTCGGTCCTCCCCCTGGGGGCCGGGGCCTTGGCGGGAAACCCTTGGGGGATCGATCGGGAGTACCTGGCCCGGGAGCTTGGCTTCTCAAGGTGCTCCGAAAACAGCCTTGACGCCGTCTCAGACAGGGACTACGTGGCCGAGTTTCTGTTCTTCTCCGCCCTCCTTGGGGTGCACCTCTCCCAGCTCGCCGAGGACCTCATCCTCTTCTCCGCCCCGGAATTCGGGTTCCTCGAGCTCTCCGAGGCCTATGTCACCGGCTCGAGCCTCATGCCCCAGAAGGCGAACCCCGACCCCTTGGAGCTCATCCGGGGGCGGGCGGGGAGGCTGATCGGGAACTTGTGCGGGTTTCTCTCCGTCCTAAAGGGCCTTCCCTCCGGCTACAACAAAGACCTCCAAGAGGACAAGGAGCCCCTGTTCTTCGCCGTCGATACCTTAAAGCTTGCGCTACCCGTCCTCTCCGGGGTGGTACGCACCCTAAAGGTCAACCGAAACCGCTCGGAGGGGGGGCTGCGGGAGGAGGCCTTAGCCACAGAACTGGCGGACTACCTGGTGGAGAAGGGGATCCCGTTCCGCGCTGCCCACCGGGCGGTGGGGAAGGCCGTGCGGCGGGCCTTGGAGCTGGGGGTAGGGCTGCGCTCCCTCCCCTTGGAGGAGTACAGGGCGGCCCATCCGGCCTTTGGGGAGGACGTCTACCGGGTGCTCGATTTCCGGCAGGCGGTGGAGCGGCGGAACTCTCCCGGAGGCACGGCGGCTGCCAGGGTGCGGGAGCAGATCGAAAAAGCCAAGGAACTTCTGCGAAAGGAGGAAGAAGATGGCGAAGTGTCCTGAGTGTGGCGCGGAGCTGAAGCTCGAAGACGATCTGGAGGTCGGGGAGATCGTCACCTGCCCCGACTGCGGGGTGGAGCTGGAGGTGACGGGCCTCGATCCCGTCACCCTGGAACTGGCCCCTGAAGTGGAGGAGGACTGGGGGGAATGAGGATTGGGGTGGTCTGCTCCCGGGTGAGGGTGGAGGAGAAGCTCATCCTCGCCGCGCTCAGGGAGCGGGGCGTCGATGTGGTGCGGATCGATCCCAGGGAGCTTCCCCTGTGGGTGGGCGGTCCGGGGCTTGAGGGGATGGACGCCGTGCTCCTCCGCTGCGTTAGCCACACGGAGGCGTTCTATATCTCCCGTTGGCTTGCGGGAGTGGGGATCCCCACGGTGAACCGCCACTCGGTGGTGGCGACCTGCGGGGACAAGTTCTTGACCAGTATGGCCTTGGCGGAGGCCGGGCTTCCCCAGCCCCGTACCGCCCTGGCCCTCTCCCGGGAGGCGGCCCTCTCCGTCTTGGAGGGGATGGGGTACCCGGCGGTGCTCAAGCCGGTGGTGGGCTCCTGGGGGAGGCTGATGGCCCTGCTGTCTGACCGGAACGCCGCTGAAGCGGTGATAGAGCACAAGCTCACCCTGGGAAGCTACCAGCACTCCGCCCTTTACCTCCAGGAGTACGTGGAGAAGCCGGGACGGGATATCCGGGCCCTGGTGGCCGGCCATAGGCTCCTGTACGCGGTGTACCGGGAGTCGGACCACTGGATCACCAACACCGCCCGGGGTGGGAAGACACGTCCCTGCCCCGCCACGCCGGAACTTGTGGAGCTGGCCGTGGGGGCGGCCCGGGCGGTGGGCGGAGGCCTCCTGGCCGTGGACCTCCTGGAAGCCCCGGACGGCCGCCTCCTGGTGAACGAGGTCAATCACACCCCCGAGTTCCACGGCGCCATGGAGGCGGTGGATGTGGACGTCCCCGGGGCGATTGCCGATTACGTGATCGAGCTTGCCAAGGAGGGAAGATGATCGAGGCAGCGATCGTGGGTGCGTCAGGCTATACCGGGGGGGAGCTTTTGCGCCTCCTCCTTTTTCACCCCCAGGTCAAGGTGGTCCAGATCACCTCCGAGAGTTGCGCAGGCAAACCGGTTCACTTCGTCCACCCCAACCTGCGGGGCTACACCGACCTCGTCTTCGTCCCCATGGAAAAGCTCAGGCCGGTGGAGCTCCTGTTTTGCTGCCTTCCTCATGGGGTGACCGGAAAACTCATCGGTGAGCTTTCGGGGATGGCGGAGAGGATCGTGGACCTTTCGGCCGATTTCCGCCTGCGGGACCTTGAGCTCTACAGCCGCTTTTACGGGGAGCATCCGGCCCCGGAGTGGCTTCCCAAATTCATCTACGGCCTGCCCGAGCTGCACCGAGGGGAACTTTCCGGGGCCCGCTACGCTAGCGGGGTGGGATGTAACGCGGCGGTCACCATCCTCGCCCTATGGCCTTTGTATCGCCGGGGGTTGGTACGGGAGTGCGTGGTGGAGGTGAAGGTGGGCTCCTCGGAAGGAGGAAGTAAGCCCACGGCGGCCTCCCACCACCCGGAGCGGGCCGGGGTGGTGCGCTCCTACGCGCCGGTGGGCCACCGGCACCTGGCCGAGCTCATCCAGGAGCTTTCCCTGCCCAAAGAAGGGGCGGGGCTGCATTTTTCGGTCACGTCGGTGGGAATCGTGCGGGGGGCCCTGGCCACCTGCCACTGCCTGCTCCGGGAGCCCCTCTCGGAACTGGAGGCCTGGGCGATCTACCGCGAGGACTACCAGGACGAGCCCTTCGTGCGGCTCGTGCGGTCCAAGCGGGGGATCCACCGGTTTCCCGAACCCAAGATCCTCACGGGGAGCAACCACTGCGACATCGGGTTTGCCCTGGCCCCCGAAGGGAGGCTGGTGGTGATCGCCGCCATCGACAACCTCATGAAGGGGGCAGCGGGGAACGCCGTCCAGACGATGAACGCGATGTACGGGCTTGCCGAAAGGATGGGCCTTGAGTTCCCCGGGCTCCACCCGATCTGAGGGGGATGAGATGCTGGTGGTGAAGCTCGGCGGAAGCAACGGGCTCGAATTCGACGCCGCCTTGAGGGACATCGCCGCCCTGGTGGAGAGGGGAGAGCGGGTGGCCGTGGTCCACGGGGGCTCCCGGGAGATGGACGCGATCTCCACGCGGCTCGGGCGCCCGCCCCGCTACGTCACCTCCCCCTCCGGGGTCAAGAGCCGCTACACCGACCGGGAGACCTTGGAGATCTTTGCCATGGTCGTGGCCGGCAGGGTGAACAAGCTCCTGGTGGAGCGGCTGCAGGGCCACGGGGTGAACGCCCTGGGCCTTTCGGGGATCGATGGGCGGCTGCTCACCGGCAGGCGCAAGGGCGTGATCATCGCCGTTGAGGGCGGCAAGAAGAGGGTGCTGCGG
>JAGGRX010000013.1 GCA_021159405.1 Candidatus Bipolaricaulota bacterium
CCCCAGAAGAACCCCCCGGGACCCGGGCCGGGTCGTGTGGGTTACGCGTGGGGCCGAAGGCGGAGTGCTCGGTGGAGGAACCCATGGCGAACTCATCCAGGTTCGTCTTCCCCTGCACCTGGGCCCCGGCCGCCCGAAGCCGGGCCACACAGGTGGCATCGAACGGCGGCCGAAAGTGGGAAAGGATCTTGGAACCACAGGTGGTGGGAAAGTCCACGGTGGTAAGGTTGTCCTTCACCGCCACGGGAAGCCCGGCTAGCGGAAGCCGGCGTAGCCCTTCCCCTCTCCTCACAAGCTCTTCAGGGTCAGCGAGGGCGAGGAAGGCATGGACCTCAGGCTCCCGCTCCTCGATCCGTTTCCACAGGGATTCGATTACCTGGGAAAGGGAAAGACTTCCCTGCTTCAGGGAGGAAAGGACCCCGGTAAGGGTCACGCCCACCACTCCCCATCGGTCTCAAACCCTGGCCGGAGGCTGAAAGCAGAACCGCTCGCGAGCCCTTTCGGGGTCATCCCTGGTGCCGGGGGTGGGACTCGAACCCACACGGGGGTAAAAGCCCCACTGGATCCTGAGTCCAGCGCGTCTACCAATTCCGCCACCCCGGCCTGTCGAGCAATTCTATGATGAACCACGGGCAAGTCAAGAACATTTGACGGGGAATGGTACAATCAGTTAGACTGCCCAATGGGTGAGGGGGATGGTCGAACTGAAAGATTTCAGGGTGTTCGCGGACCTCAAGGCGGAGGATCTGGAAAAGCTCGACCAGCTCATAAGAAAGATCGACTACGGGGCCGACGAGCTCATCTTCATGGAGGGGGCGCCTGCCTTCGGCTTCTACCTGGTCTTCTCCGGGGCGGTGAAACTCGTGAAGCGCTCGGCTAAAGGCAAATCCCAGATCCTCAAGATCGTGGGGCCGGGGGGGCTCCTCGGTGAGACCACCCTGTTCGATAAGGGGGTACACAACGCCTATGCCAAGACCCTGGTCCCGTCCACGGTGGGGTTTATCGAGAGGGGGGATTTCTTCTACTTCCTCGAACACCACACCAAAGTGATATTCCGCTTCTTCGAGCGGCTTTCCCTGGAGGTAAAGGCGTTTCAGAACAAGCTGGCCGAGCGTTCCTATGCTTCGAGCAAAGAACGCCTGGCGCGGCTCATCCTGGCGCTGGGACGCTCCGGGATCGAGCTTTCCCGTAGCGAACTCGCCGAGATGGCCGGTGTGTCCTCAAAAACCGCCATCCGCACCCTCGGGGAACTCGAATCCAGAGGGATAATCTCCCTGGACAACCGCAAGATCAAGGTGCTCAAGGAGGAATACCTTCGCCGCCTGATGGAACCGTTCACGGTGAGCGTGGACGATTCGGTCATCATTTAGAAGCCCACCCTCGACAAAGGGCTAGGAGGGTGGTGATCGGTGTCCTTGGCCCAGCCTCGATTCACGGGCATCCTCCGGGGGGTACCACGAAGATGAAAAGGATACGGAGAAAGGGCCGCTTGAGCCGTGCGGTCCCGGTTTTGCTAGCTTATGGCCTGGCAGCGGCCTTGTTGCTTGGCCTAGGTGAGTCTGTGTCTTTGCCGCTTTATTTCCTCCTTGTGTCCCTGCCCTTGGCGATGGCAACTCTGTCCCTGAAAAAGACGGGTGCAATCGTGGGGACTGGGGTCAGCGTGCTGATTTCTCTCCCTTTCCTGCTTGGAAAGCCTCCCGCCCTCGGGGCTGCCACCGGGATCCTTCTTGTAGGGGTGGCCCTCATCTCCCTGGGGGTCGATCATCTATGGCAGAAGCGCACAAGAAAGACGGTGAGGAAGGAAGTAGACATCTGCTGCGGGGAGGAGGTATTTGAGAATTCCCTGAACATAGTCCATGTGATCGACCGCGAGGGGAACGTGCTGCGCCGCAACCGCGCCTCCCGGGAGCTGTTAGGTTGGCCCCACAAGCGCACCTTGCACCTCAGCGAGTATTTGCACCCCCAGGACATCGGCCGGTTCAAGGCCGAGCTCGAGCTCCTGTTCGAGCGGGGTGAGCTGCGTAACGTGGAGCTTAGGTTTGTATCCGAGGGGAAAAGGTCGGTGCCCGTTGAGCTTCAGGGCAAACGGGTCACGGGCAAGATCGCGGTGCTGGAGGCCCGCGACCGGACCGAGATCGCAGCCCTGGAGATGAAGCTCGCCGAGGAGGAGGCCCGCTACCGCTACCTCATCGAGGACGGCATCGATACCCTCGACCTCGGGATCATGCTGGTGGACCGGCAAGGACACGTGCTGTGGGCGAATCGGGCGGTGGAGGAGTTCTTCGGGGTAAGGCGGGATGAGCTCATCGGGATCCCCGCCATCAGGGCACTCTCCAAATTCGTACATGTGTTCGAGGACCCCCATGAGTTCGCAAGCCGGGTGCGGGAGGCCTACAAACAGGCGGCCCCCATCGAGGGGATGACCCTGCACGTCATCCCTGGGCCAGGGCGTGCCGAGCGGGTGCTCCAGTACCGCTCGATCCCCATCGAAACCGAACGCTACCGGGGCGGACGCATCGACTACTATGCGGACATCACCGAGCTCAAGAAGCTGGAACAGGAGCTGAGACAGCACACCAGGGAGCTCGCCGAGGTGAACGCGAAGCTCCGGGAGTTCACCACCGTGGTCTCCCACGACCTGCGCAGCCCGGCCCGCACCGCCTTGGGGTTTGTGTCCACCATCCTCTCCCACTGCAATGGAGAACTCCCCGGTCAGGTTAGGGAGGATTTGGAAAAGGTGAAGGGGCGCCTCGCTTACATGGACAGGCTGGTGGAGGACCTCTCGCATTATTCCTCCATCCGGCTTGACCCCTCTTCCTTCGAGCGGGTTGACTTAAAGAGGATAGTGCGGGAGAGGCTGGAGGACCTGGGCGATCGCCTCACTGGCGTGAGCCTGAGGGTGGACGAAAACCTGCCCACGGTCTGGGGCGTTCCCACCATGCTGGGGGAGCTGTTTTCCAATCTGGTGAGCAACGCCGTGAAGTTCAACGACAAGGCCCTGCCGGTCGTGGAAGTGGGATGGAAGGAAGCCGGAAAGGGCGCTTACCTCTTCTATGTACGGGACAACGGTCCTGGAATCGAGGCGGAATATCGGGAGAAGATATTTGGGATCTTTGAGAAGCTGGATCCCAAAAAGGAGGGCACGGGCGCTGGCCTGGCCATCTGTAAGAGGATCGTGGAGGAACACGGTGGGCGGATTTGGGTTGAGTCTGAGGTGGGCAAAGGGAGCACCTTCTACTTCACCCTGCCCAAGGTGCCCGTGAAAAAAGGGGTGGAAGACCATGCCCAGTGAACGCCGAATGGTCATCTTGGTAGTGGAAGATGAAGATCTCCACTACGAGCTTATCGAGCGGTCTGTGAAATCCGTGGAGAAGGGAGGGGCCCGGTATGAGCTTTATCGGGCCGCAGATGGGGCGGAGGCACTCGACTTCTTGTTCAGAAGGGGGAAGTACGCCGACGCACCCCGCCCCAACCTGATCCTCCTGGACCTGCGTCTTCCCAAGGTGTCTGGAATGGACGTGCTTAAGGAGATCAAGGAGGATGAACGGCTGCGCAAGATCCCGGTGGTGGTGCTCACCGTGTCCACCAACGAGGAGGAGATGGTGCGGGCCTACGACTCCGGTGCCGCCGGATTTTTGAACAAGCCCGCCACCCCCGAGGACTTCGAACGCCTGCTCACCACCGTCTGGGAGTACTGGCGTATCGCCCGTCTGCCCGAGTAAGGCGCGTGTCCCTCGGCCGGCCGACAAATCGCCCTGCCCCGGGTGCCGTTCGTCCTGTAACCCCTTCCTAGTTCGCGGTGTACTTGGAATGTAGCAATGGTCACGTGCCTGAGGCGTGGTGCCGGCCGAGTGGGGTTTCCGACCCCCCGGACCGGGGCCGGAAGGGATGGAGATGGCAAAACGCTCAATTGCCCCGGTCCGTGAGGCTGCCGTTCGAATCGGCGGGGCACGTGGGAACTGGGCCCACTTTTCCGGCTCCCTTTCCCGCCCGGGGAGCCTCGGTTCCGCAAGGGAGGGGCTTAGGCCCCTCCCTTGCCCCCCTCAGGGGCAAGGAGCAGGTCCAAAAGATATTGAGCTGCCCCCCGTGCCTGCTCCTCCTCTTCCTCACTGAGCACACGGTTTGCCAGCTCAAGAAGCCTGTCCAGGGCCGCGACCCCCTCAGGGGGGATCCCAGGAGGCCGTTCCCCCGCAAGATAAGCCGCCCATGACTCCTCGATGTTGAGGTACAGGGGCGAGGGGGAAAGGAGCACCGTCTGGGCGAGAAAAGCGACCTGAAAAGGCCAACCTTGCCCCTGAGCTTCCGCGTCGCGGCTGGCCGCGAGCACCACGTCGTCAACCGCGCTCCGGACCTGGCCCAACGTCCCCAAAAGCTCCTTAAGTTCGTCCTCTTCAAGGGCGGAAAGGCCTTTCTCCAGCGCACTTTGAAGGACACCCATCCCTGACCCCATCTCGTTCCTGGCCGTGACCACTGCCTGGTACGTTCCCTCCCAGCCTGGGGCGTCGGAAAGGGCTTCCCCTAGGGAGCCAAGGAGTTCCTCCGCCCTTTTGAAGGCGTCGAGGGCTGCCCCAGGATCGGGCTCCGTCCCCCCGGCCAGTTGCGTCAGGGCGATGCGCTGGCGGTAGAGTTCCACCGGGGCGTAGGCGGAAAGGAGCTGGGCCAACCCGGCCCCGAGCTCAGCCGGCCGCAGCCCCCCTTGCCCGAAAACCGAAGCGACTAACGCCAGGACGAGTGCACATCGCAGTTGCTTCATACCCCTATTTTAACGGCGCCATTTGCAGGGTACGGTTCCCCAAAGGCCTTGGGATCGCCCCCCTCCAAGCTTGCCCGGTTTCCAAAGCGTGGTAAAATGCCGCGGCATGATCTGGGAAGGGAAGAAGGCGCCGACCTTGGAGGGTCGGCATTTCATTGACGCCCTGGATTTTTCTCCCGCCGAGTACGACGCCCTCTTTTCCCTCGCCGAGAGGATCAAAAGCGCTCCGGCCGAGTTCTCCTCGGCCTGTTCCGGCAAGGTTATGGCCACCCTGTTCTACGAGCCCAGCACCCGCACCCGCCTTTCTTTCGAGGCGGCCATGCTCCGCCTGGGCGGGAAAGTCCTCACCGTGGCCGATCCCCGGACAAGCTCCGTGGCCAAGGGGGAATCCCTGGCCGACACCATACGCACCGTGGGGAACTATGCCGACCTGATCGTGCTGAGACACCCGAAAGAAGGGGCGGCCAAGCTCGCCGCCCTCTACTCGCCCGTGCCCCTGATCAACGGGGGAGACGGGGCCCGCGAGCACCCCACCCAGACCCTGACCGATCTCTTCACCATCGTCACCTACAAGGGGCGCCTGGAGAACATCACCGTGGCCTTCTGCGGCGACCTGCGGTATGGCCGCACGGTACACTCCCTCATCAAGGCCCTGGCCCGCTACCCGGGCACGCGCTTTATCCTGATCTCCCCCGAGGAGCTCCGCCTCCCGGACCACGTGAAGGAGGAGGTGTTGGCCCTGAGGAAGGACGTTGAGTTCCACGAGACCACCCGGATGGAGGAGGGCCTGGAGGGGGCGGACGTCCTCTACATGACGCGGATCCAGAAGGAGCGGTTCTTCAACGAGGAGGATTACCTCAAGCTACGGGACGCCTACGTCCTCACCTCGGAGAAGCTCAAGCTCGCCGAGGAGGATCTGATCGTCATGCACCCCCTCCCCCGGGTCACGGAGATCTCCTACGAGGTGGATGAGGACAAGCGGGCGGTTTACTTCCAACAGGCGCGCCTGGGGATGTTCGTGCGCATGGCGTTGATCGCCCGCCTTTTGGGGGTGGCCTGAATGCTCAAGGTCGATCGGATCCAGGTGGGGATAGTGCTGGACCACATCCGGGCCGGAAACGGGCTCCGGATCTTCGAGGAGCTGGGCCTCGCGGGCCGGGAGTACCCGGTTGCGCTCCTCATGAACGTCCCCTCAACCAAGATGGGCCGCAAGGACATGATCAAGGTCTCGGGGGCCCTGGACCTAGACCTCACTAAGCTCGCGCTCCTGGACGCGGGGATAACCGTGAACTACATCGAGGGCGGGCAGGTGGTCCGCAAGGTGAAGCCCGGGCTACCGGAACGGGTAGTGGGCCTCATCCGCTGCAAGAACCCCCGCTGCATCACCTCCACCGAAAGCTACTCCCCCTCAATCTTTATCTTGGTGGACAGGGAAGAGAAAAGATACAAGTGTTTTTACTGCGGTGAATACGTGAGGGTGTGAACGCGCTACTTGTAAAGGACGTGCGGATCGTGGACGCCGACCACCAGCTGGCCGGCGATATTCTGATCCGGGACGGGATCATTTGGGCCTTGGGGCGAAAGCTTCTCCCTCCCCGCGGAGTCCCCGTCCTCCAAGGGGAGGGGAGGACGGCCCTTCCGGCTTTCATAGACCTCCATGCCCACTTCCGCGATCCCGGCTTCCCCGAGAAGGAGGACCTCCTTTCCGGGGCGCGGGCCGCGGCCCACGGCGGGTTCACCTGCGTCTCCCTCATGCCCAACACCGACCCTGTCTGCGACTCCCCCGAGGTGGCGCGGTATCTGCTCGCTGAGGCAAAGCGACACGGGCTGATCGAAGTCTACCCGGTGGGGGCCATCACCGTGGGCCTTATGGGGGAGGAGCTCTCCCCGATGGAGGCCCTCGCCCCTTGGGTCTGGGCCTTCTCCGACGACGGAAAGGGAGTAGAAGATCATGAGCTGATGCTGCGCGCCTGCCGCAAGGCCGCTGGGCTAGATCGCGTGATCTTCCCCCACTGCGAGTTCCAGGGGCTTTCCGACCGGGGGCTTTCCGAGGAGCTCATGGTGGCCCGGGACTTGTGGCTCTGCCGCCGCACCGGCTGCCGCTTGCACCTCGCCCACATAAGCACCCCAGGGAGCCTTGAGCTCGTCTCCCTGGCCAAGGAGCGGAGGCTCCCGGTGACCTGCGAGGTCACTCCCCACCATCTTTGTCTCACGCGGGAGGAGGGGGACTACTCCGTGAACCCGCCCCTCCCAGACCGGGAGGCCCGGGAGGCCCTCGTAAAAGCCCTAAAAGGGGGACCGATCGATGCCATTGCCACCGACCATGCCCCCCACACACCCCGGGACAAGGCCGCCGGGGCCCCGGGCATCTCGGGGATCGAGCTCGCCTTTCCCCTCCTCTACACACGGCTGGTGGCACCCGGGGTCATCTCCCTTTCGGAGCTCTCCCGCTATCTTGCACTTCAGCCCGCTCGGATCCTGGGACTAAGGAAAGGCCTCATTCAGGTGGGCTACGACGGGGACCTCATGCTCTTTTCCGACGAGGAGTTCACGGCGAGCGAGGACTTCTTCTTCTCCAAAAGCACCAATACCCCGCTCCTTGGAACGCGGCTCTCGGGCCGGGTGTGGGCCACGGTACACCGGGGCGAGGTGATCTACCTGGACGGGGCGGTAAAGGGGCGTGATTTTCGTGATCATCGAGAGGTTATATGAGGCGGTTGAGGCGCGGGGGCCGGTATGTGTGGGGCTGGACCCCTCCCCGGAGCTCATCCCCC